>DASXVO010000061.1 GCA_036504215.1 Vicinamibacterales bacterium
GCCGGAGGGCGTGGAGATGGTGATGCCGGGCGACAGCACGAGCATCCGGGCGGAACTGATCACGCCGGTCGCGATCGAGAAGGGCTCGAAGTTCGCCATCCGCGAAGGCGGACGCACGGTGGGCGCGGGCACGGTGACGGAAATCCTGGAATAGGCGGAGATTCAGGCGCAGGGGCGGTTCGCGAACCGCCCGTACCAGGCGTCAGGACCGGGCGGTGCCCGAATCCCGAATCCTGAATCCCGGCCCCTGTTAGAGACCGAAGCGAGCGAGTAGCAGTTATGCGTGACATCATCATCCTGGCGTGCACCGGGTGCAAGCGCCGGAACTACAACACGACGAAGAACAAGAAGAAGACGACCGAGCGTCTCGAGCTCAAGAAGTTCTGCCCGTTCTGCCGCACGCACACGGCGCATCGGGAGACGAAGTAGCGCACAGGCCAGTAGCTCAACTGGAAGAGCACCGGTCTCCAAAACCGGGGGTTGGGGGTTCGATCCCCTCCTGGCCTGCCACTTACGTCGGGCAGGGATCGGGGATCAGGGCTCAGGGTTCAGGGACAGCCCCCTGACCCCTGATTCCTGACCCCTGATCCCCTGACTCGTTTTGAAACGCTAGGAACCGGCGGTGAAGACCGTGGCCATCATCGATAACGTCAAGGATGCCGGCGGCAATGTCACTGGATGGATGGGGAATTTCCGGACGTTCCTCACCGAGGTCCGCAACGAGCTCAAGCGCGTCACCTGGCCTTCCCGCAAGGAAGTCTACGCCACGACGCTCGTCGTGATTCTCACCTCGATCTTCTTCGGTCTCTACCTCTTCGCGCTGGACGGTGTGTTCAACATCGGAATCCAGTGGATCTTCAAACGATTTGGTGTGGCATGACCGACGACCGGACGAAACAGTGGTACATCGTCCACACCTACTCGGGGTTCGAGAAGAAGGTGTCCGAATCGCTCCGTCAGCGTGTACAGGCGTACGGGCTGCAGGACGAAATCGGTGAAATCCTCATTCCGACCGAAGTGGTGGTGGAGATGCGCGGTGGGCGCAAGGTCGAGACGCCCAAGCGCTTCTTCCCCGGCTACATCCTGGTCGAAATGCACATGTCCGACAACGCCTGGCACGTGGTGAAGAACACCCCGAAGGTCACGGGCTTTGTCGGCGCCGGCGCACGGCCCACGCCGCTCACCCGCGAGGAGGTCGACCAGATCCTCCTCCAGGTGACGGCCGCGGCGGAGAAGCCGAAGCCGAAGTACTCGTTCGAGAAGGGCGAGCGCGTTCGGATCAACGAGGGGCCGTTCACGAGTTTCGAGGGCATCATCGACGAGGTGAATGCCGACCGCAACACGTTGAAGGTCATGGTCACCATCTTCGGCCGGGCGACGCCGGTCGAACTGGATTTCATGCAGGTGGAGAAGGTCTAGAAGGGGCGGGTCTCGTGCCTGCCCGTGCATGGGCGGCCACGAGGGCCGCCCTACGGAATCGTTGGGACAGGACTTATGGCCAAGAAAATTCAGGCGGTGGTGAAGCTCCAGATTGCGGCGGGCAAGGCAACGCCCGCGCCGCCGGTCGGCACGGCGCTCGGCCCGCACGGGCTGAACATCATGGACTTCTGCAAGAACTTCAACGCGAAGACCGCCAAGGACGAGGGGCTCATCATTCCCGTCGTGGTCACGGTCTACGCCGACCGGAGCTACACCTTCATCACGAAGACGCCTCCGGCCGCGGTCCTGTTGAAGCGGGCCGCCAACATCGCGAAGGGGTCGGCCGAACCGAACAAGAACAAGGTTGGAACCGTCACCGCGAAGCAGGTCGAGGACATCGCCAAGCTGAAGATGCCGGACCTGAACGCCGAGAGCCTCGATGCCGCCGTCAAGACGGTGTCCGGCACGGCGCGGTCGATGGGGTTGGACGTCATTGGGTGACCGATGGGCGGGCGCCAGGCCCGAGCCTTCGATGATGGCGACACGGTCGGCGTAGGGGAGGCGCTTGCGGCCGCCCGGACACACCGGTCGTTGTGGCATGGTGTCGGGAATCACGCGTGGGAGGGTCCGACGGTCGGGCCCGTTGACCACAGGGAGGGTCGATGAGGAAAGCGGGGAAGAAGTTCACCGCCGCGAAGGCGGAGGTGGGCGACCGGCAGTTCAATCTCGACGAAGCCGTGCCGCTCGCCCAGAAGGTCAAGTTCGCGAAATTCGACGAGACGGTCGAAATCGCATTCCGGCTCGGCGTGGATCCGAAGCACGCCGACCAGATGGTGCGCGGCACCGTCGTCCTGCCGCACGGCCTCGGCAAGACCAAGAAGGTGCTCGCGATTGCTGGCGGCGAGAAGCAGAAGGAAGCCCAGGAGGCTGGCGCCGACATCGTGGCCGGCGAGGAGATCGTCGAGAAGATCCAGGGTGGCTTCATGGACTTCGAGGCCGTCGTCGCCACCCCGGACATGATGAAGTCGGTCGGGCGCCTGGGAAAGGTTCTCGGCCCGCGCGGTCTGATGCCGAACCCCAAGACCGGCACGGTGACCTTCGACATCGGCAAGGCTGTTCGCGAGATCAAGGCCGGCAAGGTGGAGTTCCGCGTGGACAAGACCGGCATCGTGCACGCGCCGGTCGGCAAGGCCTCATTCCCGACCCAGAACCTGCTGCAGAACGCCACCGCGCTGGTGGAGGCGATCGTGAAGGCGAAGCCGGCGGCGGCCAAGGGCAAGTACCTGAAGAGCATCGTCCTCTCGACGACGATGGGGCCGGCGATCAAGATCGATACGGCCAGCGTCGAGTTGGCGATGAGGAAGTAGGGGTGCAGCAGTCATGGCATTGACCAGAAACGAAAAGACGGCCGCGGTCGAGCAGTTCGCCTCCGCGTTGCAGAACGTGGACAGCGCGATCCTGTTCGACTACAAGGGCCTGAACGTACCCCAGGTGACCGAACTCCGGCGTCAGGTTCGCGCGGCGAAGGGGCAGTACCGCGTCGTCAAGAACACGCTGGCCCGGCGCGCGCTGAAGGGCACCGAATTCGAGCCGCTCGTGGAGTTCTTCCAGGGGACGACGGCGATTGTCTACACCCGGACCGATCCGGTGGCGCTCGCCAAGACACTGACGACGTTCGCGAAGACGGCCCCGGCGCTCACGATCAAGGCGGCGGTGGTCCAGGGACGGAAGATTCAGGCTGCGGAGGTGACCGAGCTGGCGGCGCTGCCGGGCAGGCCGGAGTTGTACGCGAAGCTGCTGTTCCTCCTCAATGCACCGATGGTACGCCTCGTCACGGTCCTCAACGCGGCCCCACAGGCGCTGTTGAACGTGCTCACGCAGGCAGAGAAGAAAAAGGGCGAGGCATAGCACTTGGCGGGTCGACGACCCGCCCTACACCGCAGGGCTCCGGTCCTGCACCCGTAGGGCGGACCACACCGGTCCGCCAATGGGTCTTCAATTGAGCGAGGAGAACTGACATGTCGGAACTGAATCAGCAGCAGGTCATCGATTACATCAAGGGCATCAGCGTCCTCGAGCTGTCGCAGCTCGTGAAGGCCCTGGAGACCGAACTCGGCGTGTCCGCGGCGGCGGCGATGCCGATGATGATGCCCGCGGGCGGCGGCGCGGCGGCGGCGGCCCCGGTCGAGGAGAAGACCGAGTTCAACGTGATCCTGACCGAGGTGGGCGACAAGAAGATCAACGTCATCAAGGTGGTCCGCGAGGTCACGAGCCTCGGGCTGAAGGAAGCCAAGGACCTGGTCGAGGGCGCTCCGAAGCCGATCAAGGAAGGCGTGCCCAAGGACGAGGCCCAGGCGATCCGCAAGAAGTTCGAAGAGGTCGGCGCAAAGGTCGAGATCAAGTAGTCGACCCGCGTCCCTTCCGCTGCAGAGTTGCAGCGTCCCGATCGAGCGGCTTCAGGCCGCAGCCTGCGGCCTGAAGCGCGGCCATCCGTCGCGCCCCGTCCGGCGGGGTGCTGTAGTTGGGATCTTCACAGGATGTACAGCCTTCCCAAGAACGTATACCGAGAGCGCATCGACTTCTCGAAGATCAAGACGACGGTTCCAATCCCGAACCTCATCGAGATCCAGAAGAACTCGTACGAGCGCTTTCTCCAGATGAACCGCCTGCCGTCCGAGCGCGAGGACGCGGGGTTGCAGTCGGTCTTCAAGTCGGTGTTTCCGATCTCCGACTTCCGGGAGAACTCGTCGCTCGAGTTCATCGAGTACTCGATCGGGAACTGGGAGTGCAAGTGCGGCAAGCTCGTCGGGCTGCACCACTTGCGCAAGCCGTGCGCCAACTGCGGAGCGACGCTGGTGGCCGATCCGTTCGGCGACCGGGAAGTGCTCTGTCCCCGCTGCGGACGCGCCAACGAGGCGAGGGGCGACGCCTGCGACATCTGCGGACAGACCGTCGGGTTGAAGCTGAAGTACGACGTGGACGAGTGCCAGGAGCGCGGCATGACCTACGCCGTGCCGCTGAAGGTCACGATCCGGCTCGTCGTCTGGAACAAGGACCCCGAGACCGGCGTGAAGACCATCCGGGACATCAAGGAGCAGGAGGTCTACTTCGGCGACATCCCGCTGATGACGGAGAACGGCACCTTCATCATCAACGGGACCGAACGGGTCATCGTCTCGCAGTTGCACCGTTCGCCGGGCGCGTTCTTCCACTCCGAGGACAAGACCCTCTACATCGCGCAGATCATCCCGTACCGCGGGTCGTGGGTCGAGTTCGAGTTCGACGCGAAGAACCTGCTCTACGTCCGGATCGACCGCAAGCGGAAGTTCCCGGCCACGGTGTTCCTGCGCGCCCTCGGGCTCCAGAGCACCGAGGAGATCATTCGGAATTTCTACACCGTCGATCGGCTGTACCTCAAACCGAGCGTCTACTGGACGGTCAACGAGAGCCTGGTCGGCCTGCGCGCCGGCGAGGACATCGAGATCAAGGGCTCGGACATCGTCATCCACAAGGGGAAGAAGATCACCAACTCGGCGGTCGGCGCGCTGCGGAAGGCGGGCGTCGAGGCCGTGCGGATCGACGATGCCGAACTCGAAGGTGCGTTCGCGGCGCAGGATGTCATCGACACGGCGACGGGCGAGGTGTTGATCCAGGCGAACGAGGAACTGACCGCGCGGCAGCTCACGATCCTCCAGGAGAAGGGCGTCGAGCGCATCGACATCTTCTTCCCCGAGCGCGACGAGATCGGCTCGATCATCTCGCAGACGCTGCGCAAGGACACGATCCAGAACCACGTCCAGGCGCTCGTCGAGATCTACCGGCGCCTCCGGCCGGGCGACCCGCCGACCGAGGACAGTTCGCGGTCGCTGTTCGAGAACATGTTCTTCAACCCGCAGAAGTACGACTTCTCGCGCGTCGGCCGGTTGAAGCTGAACACGAAGCTCAGCCTGAACACGCCGCTCGACGAGAAGATCCTGCACCCGCAGGACTTCTACGAGGTCATCAAGTTCCTGCTGAAGCTGCGGCGGAACCCGGCGGCCGTGGACGACATCGACCACCTGGGCAACCGGCGCGTCCGCTCGGTCGGCGAGCTCCTCGAGAACCAGTTCCGCATCGGGCTGGTCCGGATGGAGCGTGCGATCAAGGAGAAGATGTCGGTCTACCAGGAAATGGCGACCGCCATGCCCCACGACCTGATCAACGCGAAGCCGGTCATGGCCGCGATTCGCGAGTTCTTCGGGTCGTCGCAGCTGTCGCAGTTCATGGACCAGACCAACCCGCTGTCCGAGGTGACGCACAAGCGGCGCCTGTCGGCCCTCGGGCCCGGCGGCCTGTCGCGCGAGCGCGCCGGGTTTGAGGTGCGCGACGTGCACCCGACGCACTACGGGCGCATCTGCCCGATTGAGACGCCGGAAGGCCCGAACATCGGGTTGATCTCGTCGCTGTCGTGCTACTCGCGGATCAACGAGTTCGGCTTCATCGAGTCGCCCTACCGGAAGGTGAAGGACGGCAAGGTGACCGACTACGTGCTGATCGCGGCAGCCGGCGGAACGAAGTTCAAGGCCGGCGAGGTTATCGAGGTCGCTGACGCCGAGGAAGAGAACAACCAGGCCAAGACCAAGCGCCGCAAGCTCGCCGAATGGGAGCCCTACTCCTTCTACCTGTCCGCGTGGGAGGAAGACCAGTACGTGATCGCGCAGGCGAACGTCGAGCTCGCTCCCGACGGCCGGCTCAAGCAGGAGCGGGTCAACGCGCGCAAGGAGGGGAACTTCATCCTGGCGCCGCGGGAAACCGTGCAGTACATCGACGTGTCGCCCAAGCAGCTCGTGTCCGTCGCGGCATCGCTCATCCCGTTCCTCGAGCACGACGACGCAAACCGCGCGCTGATGGGCTCGAACATGCAGCGACAGGCGGTGCCGCTGCTCCGCGCCCGCGCGCCGTTCGTCGGCACGGGGATGGAGTACATCACGGCCCGTGACTCGGGCGCCGTCGTGGTGGCCCGGCGGTCGGGCTCGGTGGACTACGTCGACAGCCAGCGCGTGGTCGTGCGCGTGCATGGCGAGGACGGCGATGCCAGCAAGGAAATGGGCGCTGACATCTACAACCTCACCAAGTTCAAGCGCTCGAACCAGAACACCTGCATCAGCCAGAAGCCGATCGTGAAGGTCGAGCAGCGGGTGGTGAAGGGACAGGTGCTGGCCGACGGGCCCTGCACCGAGCTCGGCGAGCTCGCGCTCGGCCGCAACGTGCTGGTCGCGTTCATGCCGTGGCGCGGGTACAACTTCGAGGACGCCATTCTCGTCTCCGAACGGATGGTGAAGGACGACTACTACACCTCCATCCACATCGAGGAGTTCGAGATCGAGGCGCGGGACACGAAGCTCGGGCCCGAGGAAATCACGCGGGACATCCCGAACGTGCCCGAGAGCGCGCTGAAGGACCTCGACGACAGCGGCATCATCCGGATCGGCGCCTACGTCAAGTCGGGCGACATCCTGGTCGGCAAGGTCACGCCGAAGGGCGAGACGCAGCTGACGCCGGAAGAGAAGCTGCTGCGCGCCATCTTCGGAGAGAAGGCCGGCGACGTCCGCGACGCCTCGCTGGTCTGCCCTCCCGGCATCGAGGGCATCGTCGTTGGCGTGAAGATCTTCTCCAGGAAGGGCATCGAGAAGGACGAGCGAGCCAAGTCTATCGAGCAGGACGAGCTCGACATGATGGAGAAGAACCTGCAGGACGAGGTCCGCATCCTTCACGACGAGGTGAAGAAGCGGATGGTCCAGACACTGCAGGGCCAGGTTCTCCGCTCCGACCTGTACGACGAGTACGGTCGCGAGAAGATCCTGCGCAAGGGGACGGAGCTGACACTCGAGGTCCTGCAGGGGCTGCTGTACGACCAGATGATCCGGGTGAAGGTGAACTCCGACGACCCGCGGCTCCAGGACGACCTCCGCGACCTCGAGGAGCGTACCGAGCGGCAGGTGGAGGTCATCCGCCAGCTGTTCGAGGAGAAGAAGGAGAAGATCCGCCGCGGCGACGAACTGCCGCCGGGGGTCATCAAGCTCGTCAAGACCTACGTGGCGATGAAGCGCAAGCTCTCGGTCGGCGACAAGATGGCCGGTCGCCACGGGAACAAGGGCGTCATCGCGCGCATCCTCCCCGAGGAGGACATGCCGCACCTGCCCGATGGCACGCCGGTCGAGATCGTCCTCAATCCGCTGGGCGTTCCGTCGCGCATGAACGTCGGGCAGATCCTCGAGACCCACCTTGGATGGGCCGCCCAGGCGCTCGGCCTCCACTTCGCGACGCCGGTCTTCGACGGCGCGACCGAGGACGAGATCAAGACGTGGCTCCTGAAGGGCGGCCATCCGAAGTCCGGCAAGACGCGGTTGTTCGACGGCATGACGGGCGAGGCGTTCGAGCAGGAGGTGACGGTGGGCTACATCTACATGCTCAAGCTGTCGCACCTGGTCGACGACAAGATTCACGCGCGGTCCATCGGGCCGTACTCGCTCATCACACAGCAGCCGCTCGGCGGCAAGGCGCAGTTCGGCGGCCAGCGGTTCGGAGAGATGGAAGTGTGGGCGCTCGAGGCCTACGGCGCGGCGCACATCCTGCAGGAGCTTCTCACCGCGAAGTCGGACGACGTCACCGGACGCGCGAAGATCTATGAAGCGATCGTCAAGGGTGACGCCTCGTTCACGCCGGGCTTGCCCGAGTCGTTCAACGTGCTCATCCGTGAACTGCAGTCGCTCTGCCTCGACGTGGAGTTGATCCCGCTGAAGAAGCGGCCGCAGCCGCCGGCACCGCCGCCCGCGACCCCGGTGCTGGAGG
The DNA here is from genome assembly GCA_036504215.1 of Vicinamibacterales bacterium. NCBI lineage: Bacteria > Pseudomonadati > Acidobacteriota > Vicinamibacteria > Vicinamibacterales > Vicinamibacterales bacterium. The sequence goes on from DASXVO010000061.1 coordinate 8,251, forward strand.
AAGCGTAGGACACCCTTATGAAACCAAGTTTTCACGACAAGGGCGCGCTGATGGCGGACTTCGACGCCATCCGCATCAGCTTGGCGTCACCCGAGCGGATTCTGTCGTGGTCGCACGGCGAGGTCACCAAGCCGGAGACGATCAACTACAGGACCTTCAAACCGGAACGGGACGGCCTGTTCTGCGCGAAGATCTTCGGGCCGATCACCGACTGGGAGTGCTTGTGCGGCAAGTACAAGCGCATGAAGCACCGCGGCGTCGTCTGCGACAAGTGCGGCGTTGAAGTCACCCAGGCCAAGGTGCGGCGCGAGCGCCTCGGGCACATCACGCTCGCGACGCCGGTGAGCCACGTGTGGTTCTTCAAGGGGCTCCCGAGCCGCATCGGCCACCTCCTGGACATCTCGCTGCGTGACCTCGAGCGGATCCTGTACTTCGAGGCCTACGTCGTGGTCGAGCCGGGCGACACCGACCTCAAGCAGAACCAGCTCCTCACCGAGGAGTTGTACCGCAAGGCTCGCGAGGACTACGGCCCCGGCGCGTTCCGGGCGCAGATGGGGGCCGAGGCGATCAAGGAACTCCTCCGGCGCGTCGACGTCGAGCAGCTCGCCACCGAGATGCGCGAGAAGATGCGCAAGGAGACGTCGGCGCAGAAGCAGCTGAAATTCGCCAAGCGCCTGCGCGTCGTGGACTCGTTCCGGAAGTCGAGCAACAGGCCCGAGTGGATGATCCTGGACGTCATCCCGGTCATTCCGCCGGAACTGCGACCGCTCGTGCCGCTCGACGGCGGCCGGTTCGCGACCTCCGACCTCAACGACCTGTACCGCAGGGTCATCAACCGGAACAACCGGTTGAAGAAACTGATCGAACTGAAGGCGCCCGATGTCATCATCCGCAACGAGAAGCGGATCCTGCAGGAAGCCGTCGACGCGCTGTTCGACAACGGCCGGCGCGGCCGCGTTCTGCGCGGCGCCAACAACCGCCCGCTCAAGTCACTGTCCGACACGCTGAAGGGCAAGCAGGGACGCTTCCGCCAGAACCTGCTCGGCAAGCGCGTCGACTACTCGGGCCGTTCGGTCATCGTCGTCGGGCCGGAACTGAAGCTGAATCAGTGCGGCCTGCCGAAGAAGATGGCGCTCGAGCTGTTCAAGCCGTTCATCTACAACAAGCTCGAGCAGCGCGGCCTCGTCGCGACGATCAAGCAGGCCAAGGAGATGGTCGAGAAGGCCAGCCCCGAGGTCTGGGACGTGCTCGAAGAGGTGATTCAGGAACACCCGGTCCTCCTCAACCGCGCACCCACGCTGCATCGGCTGGGCATCCAGGCGTTCCAGCCGGTGCTGGTCGAAGGTAAGGCGATCCGGATTCACCCGCTCGTCTGCACGGCGTTCAACGCGGACTTCGACGGCGACCAGATGGCGGTGCACATCCCGCTGTCGCCCGAAGCCCAGATCGAAGCGTCGGTGCTGATGATGTCGTCGAACAACATCCTCTCACCGGCCAACGGCGCGCCGATCGCGATCCCGTCGCAGGACATCGTGCTCGGCTGCTACTACCTGACCAAGGCGAGGCCGAACGCGAAGGGCGAGGGGCGCGCCTTCGGCAACGCCGAGGATGTCGGGCTGGCGCTGCAGGCCGGCGAGGTGGAGACGCTCACGCCGATCCGCCTGCGGTACAGCGGCGCGCTGATGGATCTGTCGGCCATGCAGCGTGACGATCAGGACGTGCTGCACGCCGACATCCAGCAGGTCCAGAACCGGATCGTCAACACGACCGTCGGCCGCGTCCTGTTCAACGATGCGCTGCCCAAGCAGATTCCGTACGTGAACGGGCTGCTCAAGCGCAAGGGGCTCCAGCAGCTCGTGAACCGGTGCTACCTCGACTTCGGGCACCAGCTCACGGTCGAGATGCTGGACAGCCTCAAGAACCTGGGCTTCCACTACGCGACCCGCTCGGGCCTGTCGATCGGTATCGACGACCTGGTCATCCCGCGGGAGAAGCCGGCGCTCGTGGACGCCGCCCGCGAAGAGGTCATCAAGGTCGAGCAACAGTACCTCGAAGGCGCGATTACCAACGGCGAGCGCTACAACAAGGTCATCGCCATCTGGTCGGACGTCACCGAGAAGATCGCCGATGAGATGTTCACCGAGATGGGCGAGATGGACACCGAGGGGCGGAGCTTCAACGCCGTCTACATCATGGCCGACTCCGGCGCGCGCGGATCGAAACAGCAGATCCGCCAGCTGGCCGGCATGCGGGGCCTGATGGCCAAGCCGTCCGGTGAAATCATCGAGACGCCGATCACGTCGAACTTCCGTGAAGGCCTCACGGTGCTGCAGTACTTCATCTCGACGCACGGCGCCCGCAAGGGGCTGGCCGACACGGCGCTCAAGACCGCCGACTCGGGCTACCTCACACGCCGGCTCGTCGACGTGGCGCAGGACGTGATCATCTCCGAGCCGGACTGCGGCACGCTGGACGGCATCGAGGCGAAGGCGATCATCGAGAGCGGCGAGATCATCGAGGCGCTTCGCGACCGTATCGTCGGCCGCGTGTCGCTCGAGAAGATCGTCGACCCGGTGACCAACGAATCGATCGTCGACGCGAACGAGGAAATCACCGAGGACCTCGCCTCCAAGGTGCAGGACGCGGGCGTCGAAAAGGCGAAAATCCGGTCGGTGCTGACCTGCGCGTCGCGACGCGGGGTGTGCGCGCGCTGCTACGGCCGCGACCTCGCCTCCGGCAAGTTGGTCGAACTCGGCCAGGCGGTCGGCGTCATCGCCGCCCAGTCGATCGGCGAGCCGGGCACACAGCTCACGATGCGGACGTTCCACATCGGCGGCACGGCGTCGCGCGTCACCGAGCAGTCGACGCAGGAAGCCAAGAACGCCGGGACGGTTCGCTTCCAGGGACTCCAGGTGGTCGAGGGCCGGAGCGGTCTGGTCGTCATGAACCGCACCGGGTCGCTCGTCGTGCAGGACTCGAAGGGCCGTGACAAGGAGCGGTTCCCGATCGTCTACGGCGCGCGCTTGAAGGTGAGGGACGGCCAGCACGTCGAGCCGGGCCAGGTCCTGGTCGAGTGGGACCCGTACACGTCGTCGATCCTCACCGAAGAGGGCGGCGTCGTCCGGTTCAAGGACATCATCGAGGGCGTCACGGTCCACGAGGACACGGACGAAGTCACCGGCCTGTCGCGCTACATCATCGTGGATTCGCCGGATGAGAAGAAGCAGCCTGCGGTCGAAATCCGCAAGGCCGACGGCAAGACGGTCCTGCGAAAGTACCACATGCCGTCACGCGCCCACCTCATGATCAGCGACGGCGAGACGGTCGAGCCGGGCCAGGTCCTCGCGAAGATCCCGCGCGAGACGACGAAGACCAAGGACATCACGGGCGGCCTGCCGCGCGTGGTCGAACTGTTCGAGGCCCGCAAGCCGCGCGACCCGGCGGTCATCAGCGAGATCGACGGCATCGTGAAGTACGGGCCGACGGTCAAGGGGCTCCGCAAGATCCAGATCGTGCCCGACGAGCCGGGCGCCGAGGATCGCGAGTACTCGGTCCCGCGCGGCGTGCACGTGAACGTCCAGGAAGGCGAGCACGTCCGGGCGGGCGACCCGCTGATGGATGGTCCGCGGAACCCGCACGACATCCTCAGCGTGCTCGGCGAGAAGGAACTGCAGGCGTACCTGGTCAACGAAATCCAGGAGGTCTACCGGCTCCAGGGCGTGAACATCAACGACAAGCACATCGAGGTCATCTCCCGGCAGATGATGCGGTGGGTGAAGGTCGAGAAGGAAGTCGGCGACACCGAGTTCCTGATCGACGAGGTCGTCGACAAGTTCCGCTTCCTCGAGGAGAACGAACGCGTGCTGTCCGAGGGCGGTCGTCCCGCCGAGGGCCGGCCGATTCTCCTCGGCATCACCAAGGCGTCGCTGTCGACCGAGTCGTTCATCTCCGCGGCCTCCTTCCAGGAGACGACGCGGGTGCTCACCGAGGCCTCGATTTCGGGCAAGGTGGACTACCTGCGCGGCCTGAAGGAGAACGTGACGATGGGCCGGCTCATCCCGGCGGGCACGGGCTTCGAGTACTACCGCTCCGTGCGGATCCCGCCGGACGAGCCGCCGCCTCCGCCGCCGCCGACCGAGGAAGAACTCGCCCTCGAACGGGAGATGGAGTACTTCGTCGAGCCCGAGGAAGGCGTGCTGCCGAGGGGCGGGGATGTTGGAGAATAGTGTCAGTCGGAACTGACGCAGTCAGTCGATGCACGAGATAGCCAGTCGGTTCAGGGGCGAGGGTCGCAGGATCTTCGCCCCTTACGTTTGTACTGTGCGACCCGTCGGGCGGTGCCGTCGCGGTCGAGGCGCGCCCGCGCGGGCGATCCATCCCCGGTGACGTCGCGTCTTGGGTTCGTCCCTGCCGGGTGTTGCGGTATGCCACAGGCATGAAGAGCTTCTTCGTCCACAACGGCGGGGTCGCCGTGCACGTGCTGGACAACGGCGTCGAATCGCCCGCGACGCCGTCGTTGCTGGTGGTGGGCGGGCTGTGGGAGCCCGCCGAGCGGGCGATTCCGCTGCTGTCCGGGTTGCGGAGCCACACGGTGGCGCTGAGCTTCCGCGGACGGGGCTTGAGTTCGACTCCGCCCGCCGGCTACGACCTCGCCGACCACCTGTCCGACATTCACGCGGTCGTACAGCACTGCGGGCTCCGGGAGTACTGCGTTCTGGGCTTCTCGCGAGGCGCATCCTACGCGCTCGGCTGGACCCTCGAGCACCAGCGGGAGATGCGCGGCCTCATCCTCGTCGACCAGCCTCCGGTGCATCAGCGGCCCGGGCCGGGGTACGTCGAGTTCTGGTCGAACCTCGTCTACCTCGGCGTGCCGGTGCTCAATTTCATGCGGCGTGCGGCGCTCGAAGGGCTCGAGCGCGAGGCGATGGCGGTGGACTTCTCGGCGCGGCTGTCGGAGTTGCAGATTCCCGTCACCGTCTTCGTCGGTCGGAATGCGGGTGCCGGGATTCCGTCCGATCTCCCGGACGATGCGGTCAAGCTCTATGCGAGGACGATCCCGTCGTGTCGGATCGTCGAGTTTCCACGCTCCGGGCACATGATCCCGGACGAGGAACAAGAGAGGTACATCGCAGCGGTCGCGGCGTTTGTCGAGAAGGTCGGACGAAATCACTCAGGGAGAGGGATCTGACGAAGGTCGGTCAGCGCCGGCGTGCCGGACGCTCGGTGCGACCCCTGATGGTGATCGTGCCCGTGAAGGTCTCCAGGTCCAGTCGGGACGCGCCGGTTCCAAGGACGAAGCTGAACCGCTTGCTGCGGGCGGCCGCGCTCGGTAGCTCCACCGCCAATCTGGCCCGGAAGACCCCCTGGTACGCGCGAACGTTCACCGAGACGCTGGCCTGCGGGTCGAGCGAGACGTCGATTCCGCCACTGTGGGTGGCGAACTGGTATCGCCCGCCAGGCGTCATCGTGCCGTCCCAACTGATGTCCCCGCCGACGGTGCTGACCTCGACCGTCGCACCCTCGACCCGCTCGAGCGTGACCTCACCGTTCACGGTCTCGGCGACGAGATCGCCCTTCACCCCGGTCGCCCGGATTCCACCCTCGTTGACGGCGTGCAACTCGACCCGCCCGCGCCCGTCGTCGAGCGACACCTGACCGTCCACGGACTTCAGCACGATCGTGCCGGCGCCGCCGACGACCTTGATGTCGCCGCGGACGGTCTCGGCGGTCACATCTCCTCGTGTCCCTTCGATTGACACGTCGAGATACGTGCCGCCGACGGTGATGGCCATCCACGAGGGCACGTCGATCGTGAAGTCGATCGCGTGAGGGGCCCCACCAGCGGCTCGCGTCCGGACGGTCAAGGCGTCCCGAGCCGTGGCGATCTCGATCGTGTCCAACCGGAAGTGCGTCGCCCTGACCCGGACGGCATCCTTGTCCCAGGCGCGAACCACGACCTCGCCACCGAAGAGCCGGACGTCGAGCCGCGTGCCTTTCGACACCGGGACCGTGCGATCGAACTCGGCGGCCGGCGCGGCTCCGGCGGCGCCAACCACGAGCGCCACAGCCGCCACCAACTGCGTCAACCGCATTCCGGTCATCTGCATCAGCGTCGAACCCCGATCTTGGATCAGTTGCTGCCGCCCGCGGCCAGCGTCGCCGCCTGCCGGAGCACCTCGAGCTTCTGTTCCCGCGCCGCCTTGAACCGCCGCTGCAGGTGCGAGTCTCCGGGCTGCTGCGACAATGCCTTCCTGTAGTCCGCGATCGCGACATCGAGCCGGGCCAGATTCCTCTCGAGATCCACCACGACGTGCGGGTCGTAGGTCAGATGAGTACGGACGACGCGCTGGAGTCCTGCGATTTCGACCTCGTATTCACGGTCGGCGGCCGTCGGCGGCGTGGCCACCTGTGAGACGGATATTGTGTCGGTCGTGTCTTCGCCGGCGGGAGCGCGCCGGAGCCACCAGCCAAGCGTCGCGGCGCAAGCCAGGACGACGGCCGCTGCGGCGGCCAGCGCTGGCGCCATCCACCGCGGTCTCCTTCGCACCTCTTTCGGGCGGCCGACTGCCGTCGGAACGGCGATCGTCGCGCGAGGGGTCAGGCGGCGTGCGACGGCTGGCCACAGGTCCGTTGTCGGCTCGGAGTCAGCACGCATCCGACCCCCACGAGCCGAAACCTGTCGCAGTTCGTCCAGTACCGTCCGGCACTCGCTGCAGGTCGACAGGTGTTCTTCGACCTGGCGACACTCCTCCGCCTCGAGTAGTTCCCGATCGAGATACTCGGACAGGCGGTCACGCCACTGATGACAGTCCGCCGTGCCGCCTCGTCCGTCCTGCCCCTTCATGGTTTCCTCGGCTCCAGGCTCCGGGTTCCAGGCGCCGGGCCGGCGCCCAGGTGCTGCCTGAGGATCATCCGTGCCCGATGCAGTTGCCCCTTCGAGGTTCCGGAGGTAATGCCAACGAGCGCCGCCACCTCGCGGTGCTTGTAGCCCTCCACGTCGTGGAGCATGAACACCTGCCGCGCGCCTTCCGGCAGCCGCTCGACCGCTGCCTCGAAGTCTATGCCGAATCCGGCGATTTGCGGCGCGGCCACCGCACCATCGACCGCCTGCTCATCGTCAGCCTCGTGGCGCTGCCGTCGGGCGTGGACCCGCTGGTACTCGAGCACCAGGTTGACCGCCAGACGATGAAGCCAGGTGCCGAACTGGGATTCGCCGCGAAAGGTGTGGATCTTCTCCCAGGCGCGCACGAACACATCCTGGGTCAGCTCGTCGACCGCCTCGGACCCGGCCATCCGGCGTACGAGACCATGGATCCGCGACACGTGGCGGCGGTAGAGACGTTCGAACGCACGCTCGTCGCCTTCACAGGTCAAGGCGACGTCGGCGCGCTCGTCGCTCATTCCCTCCACGGTCCACGGTTCAGTCAGGCATACCTCGCTTCGGCTGAGACTCTCGTCCCTCTGCCGGATTAGATGTCGGACCCGGGCCCTGGGTTGGAACCCTCTCCCAACCCTTCGGAGGGAACGGCCATCCAAGAAGTTGATGACGAACGTTGTTCGAGCAGGCCGCCCCCATTTCAGTTGCCAGCCGGAGGAATGTGGGCGAATCTTCACCTCTCGTTGAAAGGTACGACGCCATGTTGAGACAGAGACTGATACTGACGGTATTCGTGGTTACGGCGATGGGCCGTCTTGCGGTGGGCCAGGCGCCGGGTGCCACTGCCGTCGGCCCCGTGCGGGGCGAGTGGACGGCCCAGGTCTTCAGCGACGAGATCCACCTTCAGTTGAGGACGGGGGATGTGGAACGCCGCCGCGAACAGGATAGTCGATGGCGGGGCGAATGGAACTTCGGCCAGTCCTACCCGCTGGCGGCCCTCGCCGGGCTCCCGAGCGGTGGCGAGCACCTGACGGCGGAGAACATCCAGTTCGAGATGAGCCGCGAGGCAGGCACGCTGCACTTCCAGGGCAGCTTCAGGGAGGGCCGCGGCGCGGGGTTGTTCAGCTTCAGTCCGCGCGCCGCGTACGAAGGTGAGATGAAGGCGCTCGGCTACACGCTCACCGACCAATCGGCGGCCGGGTCGTTCCGCATGGCGGCGTTCGACATCGGACCGCGCCTCATCGGGGAGCTCAAGTCTCTCGGCTTTGCGAACCTCCCGCTCGACATGGTCGTGCGGATGCGCACCCACGGCGCCGGCACCGAGTACATCAAGGAACTGCGGGCGCTCGGCTATCGAGACCTCACCGCCGAGACGATTGTCCGCGCACGCGACCACGGCGCGACGGCCTCCTACGTGCGCGACCTCCAGGCGGCCGGCTACAAGGATCTGCCGCTCGATCAGGTCATCCGGGTGCGGGATCACGGCGTGACCAAGGAGGTCATCGAGGCGTATCGAGCCGCCGGCTACAAGGACCTGCCTCTGGACCAGCTCGTCCGTACGCGGGATCACGGCGTGACCAAGGAGTACATCGAAGCGCTGACGGCAAGTGGTTACAAGGGGCTCCCGCTCGACCAGATCGTTCGCATCAGGGACCACGGCGTGACGAAGTCGTTCATCGATGAGATGGCAGCGGCCGGCTACAAAGGGCTGACGATCGACGAACTGGTCGATGCGCGCGACCACGGGGTCACGCCGGAATTCAGCCGCGAGCTGAAAGCCATGGGCTTCGCCGTGCCACCGCTGGAGGGTCTCCGCCGACTGCGGGACCGCGGGTTGACTCCCTCCTACATCCGAGACCTTCGCTCGCTCGGCTACGACAAGCTGACACTCGACGAGTGCGTGATGCTCCGTGAGCGGGGCGTGACGTCCGGCTACATCAAGGAACTGGCCGGCCATGGCTACCAGAAGCTCCCGGTGGCCGACTTGGTGGAACTGCGCGAGCACGGCGTGACGCCGGACTACGTCGCCGACCTGAAGGATCTCGGGTACAAGTCGCTGTCGGTCAGCGAACTCGTCCGTCTTCGCGATCACGGCATCGGCCCGAGTTTCATTCGCCGGGTGCAGGAGCACGGCTACAAGAACGTCTCCCCAGACGAGTTGATTCGCCTCCGGTCGCAGGGCATCGTCAGGAACGACAGCCACTCTCCGCGGAGTCGCTGAGGGTGTCGGATTCGAGGGTCGGGCGGGGAGTTCGGGGACCGGCGCGCCGGTCGGGGACGCTGGGGCCGAGGTTGCTGATCGCGCCTGGAGTTGTTACGATCAGTGGTCGTTCGTGCCCCGTGGTTTCGGTCTTCGGCTCGCACTCCCATGCCCAACCCAGTGACTCGCAAGCAACCCAACTCACGGATGTGCCTCGTCTGCGGCCTCAAGAACGACGGCGGCCTGAATGCGTCGTTCTACGAAACCGGCCGAGGTGAGCTCGTTGCGCTGTTCACCCCTCGCGACGAGCATCAGAGTTACCCCGGACGCCTCCACGGCGGCATGATCACCGCGATTCTCGACGAGACCATCGGGCGCGCGATCATGATGAAGTACGAGGAGGAGGTGTGGGGCGTGACCGTCGAATTCACCACGCGCTTCAAGAAGCCGGTTCCGCTGGGCGTCGAGTTGCGGGTGGTCGGACGGATCGTGAGCGAGGCCGGACGCCAGTTCGAAGGCACCGGGGAAGTGCTGCTGCCGGACGGTGAGGTGGCCGCCACCGGCGTCGGCAAGTACGTCAAGCTGCCGCTCGACCGGATCGCGGACTTCGATGCCGAGGTACAAGAATGGCGTGTGGTCCGCACCGACGCGGACCCGGCGGAGATTGCGCTTCCGGACGCGAACTCCCAAACCTAGACAGTTTCCTTCACTGGCTCTTCTTCGGCTTCGGCCTCCTCCGGTTCCTCCATGCGGTGGACGTGGGGGTGCCGCACGAGGTGCATGTCCATCTCAGCCGATTCGGTCGGGGCGGCCAGGCGCACCGAGTACCACAGAGCGAACAGAACGACCGCGAGCGCGGTGAGGCCGAGCACGACCAGCAACGACGTGGCTTCGGCCCGCACCGGAGCAAAGAGTTCTTCGTCGGCCTGTGAGACCGCGACGAGCCAGTTGAGATGCGGGTAGCTTGCCTTGAGCTGGCTCGCGGCCACACCGACCAGACGGGCGGAGCCGTCAGCCGCTGTGGCGCCGAAGTGCAGCGGCCCCTGCGGCTGGCCCTGCTGGATGGCGGCCAGCCGTTCACGAAGCATGTCGGCCGCGAAGAAACGGGCGTTCGCGGCGATCGGACGGAGGCCCAGCACGAACGAGCCATCCTCGTGGAGCAGGACCGCATCGCCCGTCTGTCCCATCCTCACGCCGCCCAATAGCGCGCCGACCTCTCGAATATCGGCCACCGCCTTCAGCACGCCGACCACCGACCCACCCGCCGGATCCTCGACCGGGGCCACGATCTCGATGCCCCAGCTCCGCGAGCTGTCGTCATACCGCGCGTCCCCCACGACCAGATGGCCGCGGACGCCATCGCCGAACCCCTCCCGCCACCATGGTTCGTCGGATTGCAGGTAGTTGCTGGTCGTGCCTGAGGCCGCCACGAGGCGGCCGTACCGATCCGTCAGCAGGAGTTCGCGATAGATCGGATTGATCGCCGCGACGTCCGCGAGGAAGCCCGAGGTCTTGTTTCCGAGGATCGCCCGGACGGTCGGCGGGGGTGCGCCCGCTTGCTGCCAGTCGCGGTCGTACACCAGCGCGGCGTTGCGATCGAACGCCTGCCGGCTGTCCGCGGCCGCAGCGTCACGCACCTGGGGAATGCGAGCCAGCACCGTGGCATCGATGATGCGGCGGTAGACGTAGGCATCGACGGAGGCGGCCGTCTGGTCCGCCACCTGGCGAAGGTGGAGACCCCACGCGTCCCGCAGGCGTGCCTGGCCGACGCCGAGCACCAGGTAGCTGGCCACGACCAGCATCCCGAGGCCGACGACCAGGAACGCCGTAAAAACACGAAGATTCATCCGGAGAGTGGCAGGGCGCACGTCGTCCCTCCTTGTGGGATCCGAGGGAAAAGGGACCCGTACGAGGCAAGAGCGTGTCTCCAATGTCGAACTGGAGACGGCCCCTGTCAAGGGGTGCGACCGCCGGAAGCTCGACTATTCGTAGCGGAGCGCCCTCAGCAGGTCCGCCGCCGTGACGCGGCGCGCGGGCAGATAGCAGGCGATCGCCGCCACGACAGTCAGCAGGACCGCCACCCCGACGATGGTCGTCGGATCGTGGGCCGCCACCACCCCGATGGCGAGGCCGGCGAACACGGGCCGCAGTCCCTGCACCACCAGCATCTGTTGCACGTCTCCGGGGCGCGCGCCGAGCGCCCTATCTTCGTCCCCTTGCACGGATTTGGCGTCGAGAGGATAATGGCGCGTTGCCGACCTAGTCTGGGTGTTGTGGCTCGCCGGGAACCCGGTTGGCCGTGTTCGAGGACCGAGGTGCGCCATGGCCCTCTCCACCGGTCAGGACCCTCGTGGTTCTCGCGTCCGAGGACTCCCTGGGACAGTTCTGCACATGCCGAGTGTTGGGAACCCTGACCTGCTCCGGCCGTTGCCGCATACGCGCCCGCTGGGATTCCCAGACAGGCTGCCGCCCGATCCGTCATCCACCATCCATGGTGCGTACAGCGAGGTCGCGCTTCGCGCCCGACACCTCGCGATCGAGGAGTGGGGAGCGGGGCGGGCCGTGGACATGATCGGACAGCACCCGAGCTTCGTGGGCCTTCTCGCGCGCCTGCAGAAGGTCGCGGCCTACGACGAACCCGTGCTCATTACCGGGGAGAGTGGAACCGGCAAGGAGTCACTCGCACAGGCCATCTACCTGCTGAGCCCGCGACGAACGAAGCCCTACGTCTCTGTGAACTGCCCGCAGTACCAGGACGGCAACCTCACGGTCAGCGAACTGTTCGGGCACCGGAAGGGCAGCTTCACCGGCGCCATTGCCGATCGCAAGGGCTGCTTCGAGACCGGCGACGGCGGGGTCGTATTCCTCGACGAGATTGCGGATCTGCACATGAGCGCGCAGGTCATGTTGCTGCGCGCACTCGCGTCCGGGGAGTTCCAACCGCTCGGTGCCGACTTCCGCACGACGGTGAACGTCAGGGTTGTGGCGGCCACCAACCGTCCGCTCGAGCAGTTGATGGTGGCGCAGCAGTTCCGCCACGACCTGTTCTTCCGGCTGCACTACTTCATGCTCAAGGTGCCACCGCTGCGCGAGCGCGGCGACGACTGGCTGTTCCTGCTGGACTACGCGCTCTTCCGCCTCCATCAGAAGTACGGCGTGGCGAAGAAGTTCTCCCGAGAGTCGCTCGACCTGCTGACGCCGTACCACTGGCCCGGCAACGTGCGCCAGGTGATCAGCGTGGCGACGATGGGATATGCGCTGGCCGACGGCGACACGATCAACCCACCCGATTTCGAGGCGCAACTCGGCTTCGGCGGCCTGAGCCGCGACGACTCGGCCGACGATCTGTTCGAGCGCGTGGTCGTCGGTGGCGGGGATTTCTGGACGGCGATCCACACGCCGTTCATGGAACGGGAACTCAACCGCTCGCAGGTGCGGGCGTTCGTGAAGAAAGGGCTTGCGGAGACTCGTGGCAGTTACCGTGACCTCCTGGTGCTTCTGCGCATCCCGACGTCCGACTACCAGCGGTTCATGGATTTTCTGCGGCATCACGACTTGAAACCCGACGGCGACGTCCGGTAATTGCGGCTGGTCTGAAAGCGCTTGCTTTCTGCCGCCGTTGGGCTTATAAACCAGACCACTGCGAGGGAGCCAACCATGATCCAAGTTGCGCGTCTGGCGTGTGCGACGGCCGCAGCCCTCGTCGCTGCAGTGGCGATAACGGCCTGCAGCCAGGTGACCGGCCCCTCGTTGACCGTCTCCATCGAGACGCGGCAGCTGGCGCCATCGTCCACCGCGGTGGCGAATGCGGATACGATCTGCTGTTGCCACGTGCGGGGAACGGTCAAGAACACGTCCTCCATTCCCGTGCACGTCGACATCCGGTTCCACGTCAAGGATTCGAGCGGCAACGATTTCACAGCGCTCGACTGGGTGCGCGACATCCCGGCGGGCGGGTCGAAGCCCTACGACGCAGCCGGCATCATCGCGCCGTGCAAACAGGTGACCACGATCACCAACGATCCGCTCGCGTACGGCCTTTACTCGTTGCCCAACTGACGCCGAGCCGGTCCCGCCCGTCACGTCATCTACTTGCGATACGACGACCGTGGCTCCGTACGCCGTCGCGCCGCGGCCTCCGACCTGCGGCCGATTACAGCTTGCTGGAGGTGGGGCGCGCCAGAATGGCGCCCCGCCTCCAAAGTCGAGGCTGTCGGCACGCTGACACAGGATATCCATAGGGCTTTCTCGACATTGCAGATGGGCACGCCAGTTGCTATGGGTCTGTCCGACATCGCGGCTGGATTCAGCCGTCAAACCCCCAACCATGTTATGCGTGGAGGTGAAGCATGACCGTTACCCGTGGACAGCTGCTGGACAAAATCGTTGAGCAGGCAGAGAGCAACCCGAAGTACTACGATCAGCTCGTCAAGGATCCGCGTGGCTTGATGTCCCGTCAGCTCGGGACCGCGATCCCGAACAACGTCAACATCAAGGTCATCGAGGAGACGGCTGACACGTACTACTTGGTGCTGCCCTACAAGCCCAAGGAAGGCGCCGAACTGAGCGATTCGGATCTCGAGAAGGTCGCCGGCGGATTCCTGGACAAGACCTGCCAGGACAGCGTCCTGTCCACCGTGGTCAACCTGGGCTAGCCTCGCACGTTCTGGCGGCTCGCGGACGCCACCGTGCGTCCGCGAGCGCCCATCCGTTCCCACCTCTCGGAGCCTCCCTCATGGGCCACACCGTGCGTTCGAATCCGCACGACGTCCCTGCCTCCGCGCACTGTATGTCCACGCTCATCGACATCGGCTGGCGCGCGGCCACACTCGACGAACGCCTGACTGCCACCGCAGGTTGTGGCGGCGCTCCAGAGGGCGACGAGGTGCGTGCACGCCGGGCGCGATGGGTGCGGCTGTTCAGCGGCGGCGACGAAATCGCGTGGACGCGGCGTCTCGCATGGGACGATCTGACTGTGGATCGCCTGACGCCGGCGCTCACAGACCCGGCGCCAGCCATGCTCACGGCGCCGTGGGTCGACTCACTTCCGCGTCTGACAGCCCTGGCGGCGGCGTGTGCGCGCGATTACGGCACTGATGGATGGGAAACCGAGGTGCGGTCGCTCGGCGGTACGGACGAGGTCCCATTCGCCGATGTATGGCTGCCGTGCGCTCGGCTCTTCCGTGAACGGCTCGCGGAGTGCACGCACTCAGGCTTCCTGATGCCTGCCGCGCGTCTGGCGCTCGAGCACCAGCTCCTGTCGGAGATTTCCCGCGCGGGCGAGCAGATCCTGCTCGAACGGTACCGTGCCGCCAGAGCGGCCACGGCGGCCCGGTCCCACTCTGGGCCGGAGGCGCCCTCGGACCTATCGCCCGGGCGGGTGCCGCGCGACGTGTACGATGGGTTCGTTCGCGCCTTGTTGGAGAGCGGCCTGACGGATCTTTGGGACGGGTTTCCGGCGCTTGCCCGCCACGTGGTCTGGCTCGTCCACAGCGCCGTCGTCGGGGCCGCGGAAATGCTCGAACGGCTCGCCACCGACGCGGCCGCGATTGCCGCCCACTTCGGTTTTGCGGCCGCCACCATCGCTCGCCTGAATCCCGCGCTGTCGGACCGCCACGACGAGGGCCGGCGCGTCGCCGTGCTGCACTTCCAGAACGGCCATCGCCTGGTGTACAAGCCGCGGGACATCGCGCTCGAGTTCGCCTTCAACGAGTGCCTGGCGTGGCTGCGCCGCGGTGGGCTCGCCGACGTGCCGCGGTCGCTGACGGTGCTCGTCCGTCACGGCTACGGATGGGTGGAGTACGCGGAGCAGGCAGCCCAGCCTGATGCCGACGCCGTGCGTGCGTACTATCGCCGTGCCGGCGGGCTGACGTGCGTGGCGCATCTGCTCCGGGCGCGCGACCTGCACGGGGAGAACATCATCGCCACCGCTCACGGGCCATCGCTCGTCGACGCGGAAGCGCTCGTGCAGCCGGTCGGCCTCTCGGAAGGCGGGGAGGACGGCGACGACAGCACGTCGAGTTGCCTCTCCACCGGGTTGATCTCGCTCCGACATCAGGATGCAACGGGCGAGTACTACGACATCGGTGGATTTCGGCCGGCGCAGGCGCGCACGGCCGAGATCGGCCGCCTGGCATGGAGCGGCCTTCGCTCGGACGCGGTCGAGGCGACAACGTGTCGTGAGACCGATCCGGTCCAGGCAAACGGAGTGACGTGCGGCGAAACCATCCAGGCGCCCGACGCGTTCGTGAACGACCTCGTCGAGGGTTACGAGGCGACGCACCGGTTCATCGACGCGAACCGGGACGAGCTGGCATCCGTGCTGATCGCGAGCCTGGCGGGCCACCCAACGCGTCTCCTGTTCCGGCCGAGCGACCGCTACGCGACGGTGCTCCGCGTGCTCGACGCGCCGGCCCACTGGCGGTCTGGCGTCGATCGCAGCATCGCGTTCGACGCGCTGAACCGGGTGTTCTGCCGGGAGCCGGCGCCGCCCCCGCTGTGGCCGCTCGTGGCCGAGGAGCGCCACGCGCTCGAGCGGGCCGACCTGCCCCGATTCAGCGTCTCGACGAGTGCCCGCGATCTCGTGGCTGCAGACGGCGGGCGGATCACCGGGCACTATCGCTCGAGCGGCGCCGAGGCCGTGGCTCGGCGCCTGGCGGAGATGAGCGAAGACGATCTCGATCGACAGAGCGCCTCGATACGCGGGGCTCTTCGGCAACGGCGACCGGTCGACCTGACGATCGCGCCTCGCCACCAGGACGCACTGGTTGCCGCAGCGGAGGCCATCGGTGAGGAGTTGCTGGCCGCTGGCGTCGAGCGGGGCGGTGGCCTCGAATGGCCGGTGTTCGGACGTCGGCTCGACCTCTACGGCGGCGCGGCAGGGCCCGCGCTGTTCCTCTCGGCGCTCGCGGGCGTTTGTGGCTCACGATGGCTGGAGCCGGCACTCGCGTCGCTATCGACGCTCCGTACGCATCTGGCGGATAATCCGTTGCGTGCCCGGGGCATCGACGGCGTGGGCGCGGGCAACGGCGTCGCATCCGTGGTCTATGCGCTGACGGTGTCGAGCGGGCTTCTAGGTGACCCGTCGTGGCTCGCGCCGGCGCGGACGCTGGCTGGCGAGTTGACCGACACCATGCTCGATGCGTCCGACGCCTTCGACCTGGTCGGTGGCCTCGCCGGTGCCCTGGTCGCGCTGCTCACGCTGCACGACGCGACGGGTGAATCCGAGTGGCTGGATCGGGCCGCGGGAGCGGGGCGGCTGCTGATCCGGCGGCAGCGGCGTGTGTCCGGCGACACGGCGGCGTGGGCCTCGCCCGACGGTCGGCTGCGCGCTGGATTCGCGCACGGGGCGGCCGGCGCTGCATACGCCCTGGCACGCCTGGCGACCGCAACCGGCTCCGCAGGTGCGGCCCGCGCCGCCGCGGACGCAGTATCCTGGGAGCGCGCGGTCTTCTCGCCGGCCGACGGCAACTGGCCGAGCGTGCGAAGCGACGGCGGGACGACGATGATGACCGCCTGGTGCCATGGGGCCGCGGGCATCGCGCTGGGGCGGGCGCTGATGCGGCCGATGGCCGCGTCTTGCGACGTCGATGCGCTCGATGCCGATATTCGGATGGCCGCCGAGACGACCGGACGCGCTGGCGCTTCACGGTTCGACCACCTGTGCTGCGGGACGCTGTCGCGCGCCGAGGCCTTGCTCGTGGCGGGCCGCAGCCTGCAGATCGGAGCGTGGATCGACTCGGCCAGGCGTCTCGCCGAACCGATTGCCGTCCGTGTTCAGCGTCACGGCGCCGCGGGCGCGCACGTGGCCGGGTTCGAACACGGCACGTTCCAACCGGGGTTCTTCCAGGGGCTGTCGGGCATCGGCTTCGAACTGCTTCGCGTGTCCGACGCTCCACTTCCCTCGGTGGCGGGCTTCGAAAGCGTAATGAGGAGGGCATGATGGAGCCGAACGTCAACATCCGGATCGTGCCGCTCGACGCGTCGCTGGCTGATGGCTGCGAGGCGATGACCTTCCCGCGGTTCCGTCACCTGCTGCTGATGTATCCCGCGCCCCGGTTTCCGAGTGAAGGAGACCGGCAGAACGTCCAATCGGTCGGCGTCGTGGCCATGCTCGGACGGCAGGCGGTTGGCCTGAGCCTGGCCGCCATTCCCGAGAACACGCCGGCGCAGGCGGAGATGCTGTCGCTCTTCGTGTATCCGGACCTGCGGGGACACGGCCTCGCGACCGAGTTACTCGCGGACACCGAGGCGGCGCTCGCCGCGAAAGGTGTCGACCGCGTGGACGGCACCTACATGACCGGGAAGGAATCGATCGTTGCGCTCGAGCGCGTCCTGGCCAAGCGCGGCTGGGATCCGCCCGTGTTGCGGACGGTGACGGTCCGCTTCACGCCGGAAGAGGCGCGGACCACGCCGTGGTACGGCCGCAATCTCGTTCCGCGCGGAGCTGAAATCGTGCCGTGGCGGACGGTCACCACCGAGGAGAAGAAGCGGCTGTTCGACGCCAACGCGAAGGACCCGTGGATCGCCGAGGGGCTCGAGCCGTGGGCCCACGAGAAGCTCGGATACGAACCCGAGTCGAGCCTCGCGATGCGGCTTCGTGGCGAACTGGTGGGCTGGGTGATCAACCACCGGGTGTCGGCCGACACGGTGCGGTTCACGCTCAGCTTCATGCGGCCCGACCTGGCCCGCCGGGCCGCGATCCTCGCCCTCTACACGGCGTCCATCGAAAAGGTGGACCAGGCGGGCTACAGCTACTGCATGTTCATCACGCCGGTGAAGTACGAGGCGATGGTGGACTTCATCATGAAGCGCTGCAAGCCGTGGATCGGGTACGTGGGCGAGACGCGGGGCGTGTCGAAGGCGCTCAAGAGGGTGTAGCGCAGCAGGAGGGGTGGGTGGCCGAGGCGTCGCGCGATCAGACGGTCGTTCGTTCGCAGTTCCTCGAGGTGTTGCCGCTCGACACCGGCAACTTTCTCTGCCTGCAGACGCTCGTCCAGGCCCGCCTCGTCGTGAAGCCGGAGGTGCTTGCCATCCTGGATGCGTTCGCCGCGCCGCGCCGGCTCGGCGACGTCATCGACGAGTTCGTCCGCGATCGTCGCGGGGCCTCCGACCGGCTCCACCACGTGGTCACCGCTTTCGTCCAGAACCGGATGTTGTTCGCCGGCACGCACGACGAGGAACGGACCCAGTACCTGGCGGTGCTCTCGCAGTGGTACGGACGCGATCCTGAGACCGCGCGTCAGGCGGCGCGACGATTCACCTCGCAGGCGGTGCCGCGGTTCGCCGCGCCCGTCGCGCGCGATCTCGACAGCTTCGTTCCCGCGGGACGCCGCCTCGACGTCGTGATGGTCGGCCTCTGCGACGTGCAGATCGAGATGGACGTCCTGCGTGAGACGGCCCGCGAATTCGGGATCGATCTGCATCCGGTCGCGACGTTCGAGACGACGCTCGACGTGCTGCGCGACGGCGGGCACCACGCGGTGATCGTGGGTTCGCTCGGCGCTCGCCACGGGCATTGGCATCGTGCGGATGGCGGTGGCGACTTCTCGCCGTCCCGGTACGCCAGCGCGATGCGGGACCTCCTGGTCCGCATCCGCGCGCTGACCGGCGTGCCGGTCCTGGTGCACAACCTCCCAGTGCCCACCTGCTCGCCGCTCGGCCTCGCCGAGCGCGGGGCCGACTCGGCGATCGAACGGTGCCGGCGCATCAATCGCGACCTCGTGGAAATCGCGGCGGAGTACCCGGACATCTACGTGCTCGACGTCGACGCCGCGCTGGCGTTCGAGGGCAAGCGGAGACTCCTCGACGACCGCGTCATGACCACCACGCACCTCGGTGGCCTCGGGTGGTGGACCATGATGGCGCGGCTCGAGGTCGCGAGCGTGCACGGAATCCGTCCGCCGGTCGAACGCCTGTCCGAACTTGGCGTGACCGATCCGTTCGAGTTCGATCGCGTGGTGGCAGCCGAGGAGTTGGCCATGTTGGCCGCCATCTTCGGCGTCGGCCGTCGCGATACGGTGGTGGTGGCACTCGACGGCACGCTGTGGCCCGGGGATCTGACGACCACGGGTTCGCCGTTCCCGGCGGGCGTGGACTTCGGCACCTGGTCGTTTCACGGCTTCTACCTGGGTGTGGCCGAGGCGCTGCGCGGACTCATCGGTCGCGGCCTGCGCCTGGGCGCGGTCACCCGCGGCGACGAGACGACCGTGCGCGCCCGATGGCGTTACCCGGGGCGAGCCCCCATCGATCGCCTCCTGATGGCCGACGATTTCGCCGCACTCCGGTTCGGCGTCTCCGATCCCCCGACGGCCGTGCGCGAGATTGCCGACGAACTCGAAACGACCGCGGCGCAACTGGTGTTCATCGCGTCGGACGCCGTTGACCGCGCGGCCGTTCGAGTGGCGCTTCCGGAGACGATGGTCCTCGGCGACAACCCGTTCGCCGTGCGCGGCGCCCTGCTGACGCACCCGGCGCTCCAGGTCGTGGCGGCGCGGCAGGAAGGTGTCGAACACCCGGCGATGATGGTGGCGCTCGCGCGCCGCGAGAAGGCGCGGAAAGGGGCCGGAGACGAGCGCGACTTCGTCGCGTCGCTCGAGATCCGCTGCGAGGTCGGTCACGGCGTCGAACCGGACGACCTCGATCGCGTCCATGATCTCGTCGTCCGAACGCGGCAGTTCACGACGACCGGACGTCAGTTCACGCGAGAAGCGCTCGCGGCCATGGACGGCGCCGCGGGCGGACGCGTGTTCACGTTGCGCGTCGAGGACCGCTTCGCCGACTACGGGCTCGTCGGCGTCGCGGTCGTCATCGGCTCGGTGCTCGAATTGCTCCTGCTCAGCTGCCGCGTCGTGGGCCTCGGCGTGGATCGGGCCTTCCTTCGCGTCATCCTCCAAGAGGTGTCGGAGGAACACGCAACCATACGCGCCCGGCTGCTGATGCTCGCCGAGAATGCGCCGGCGCGAGGGTTGTTCAGGAACAATGGCTTTCGTCAGGTGGACGACGGCACGTGGGAGATCGCACGCGACGGCATCCCGGCGCCCGGAGCACCGCCATCGCCGGAGGCCATCCGGGTGACGGTGCGCGGGGCCGTGTCGCCCCGGGATCTGGCACCTGGCGCGTCGCACGTGGTGGGAGACTGATCCATGCTCCGCTCGGACATCGAAGCGATCGTCCTCGAGACGATCCGCACGACGAACCTCGCGCGGGACCCCGGCCAGCAACTCGAGGTGTCGCCGGCTGCCCGGATCTTCGGCCGCGGATCGGCGCTCGATTCGATGGGGCTCGTGACGCTCCTGCTGGACGTCGAGGAGGCCCTGGGCACGGCGGGTCAGGACATCACGCTCACGGACGACCGGGCGATGTCGCAGTCGCGCAGTCCCTTCCGGAGCGTTCCCGCGCTCGTGGAATACATCGCCGTTCTGCTGGGAGAAGCTCCATGTCCACCGGCCGCCGCATCCTGATTACCGGCGCCAGCCGAGGCCTTGGCCTCGCCATGGTTCGCCACCATCTGGACCGCGGGGACATCGTCCTCGGCTGCGCGAGGAGCGGCACCGAGGTGACGCACCCGGGCTACAGCCACCTGCAGCACGACGTCTGCAAGGAATCCGAGGTCGACGCCCTCTTCAAGGAGGTACGGGCACGGGGCGGCCTGGACGTCCTCATCAACAACGCCGGCGTGGCCGGCATGAACGCGGTGGCGCTGACGACGGCCGACGCGGCCCGGCGGATCATCGACGTGAACGTGCTGGGGACGTTCCTGTGTTCGCGCGCGGCAATCCGGCTGTTGCGCGCGTCGCCGGCCGGGCGGATTGTGAACGTCACGTCGGTCGCCGTGCCGCTCCGGCTCGAGGGCGAGGCGATGTACGCCGCTGCCAAGAGCGCCGTCGAGACTTTCACGCGGATCATCGCCCGCGAGGTGGCGCCGCTCGGGATCACGTGCAACGCCGTCGGACCCTCGCCGGTCCGCACGCGGCTGACGGAAAGCGTGCCGAAGGAGAAGATCGAGGAACTGCTCGGGCGTCAGGCCATCCCGCGCTGGGGTGAACCGGCCGACGTCATCAACGTCGTGGACTTCTTCCTCAGACCGGAGAGCGCCCTCGTCACCGGGCAGGTCGTCTACCTCGGAGGCGTCGGATGACGTGCGTGGACTTCCTGCTCGCGCGGATGGCGGAGCACGCTGATGCGCTGGCGGTTGCCGCCGGCGACACCACGTGCACGTATCGCGAGATCCTCGAAGAGACGGCGACCTGGCGTGAGCGCGTGGAGAAGGCCGGCGTGCCGCGCGGGGCCGTGGTCAGCGTCGAAGGAGATTACGGCGTCGGACCGATTGCGGCGTTCCTTGCACTGGCCGAGCGCGGCGCGGTGATCGTGCCGCTCTCCCCGGACTCGGCCCAGCACCTGGACGAGTTCCTGCAACTGGGTCAGGTCGAGTTCCGCCTTCGCGCGGCAGACAGCGCCGAGGCGCAGCCAACCGGCCGCCGTGCGGGCCACGCCTGCTACGACACGCTCTGTCAGCGCCGGGTGCCGGGGCTCGTGCTGTTCACGTCGGGCTCCACGGGCCGTCACAAGGCGGCCGTGCACGACCTCGCTCGCCTGTTGAGAAAGTTCGAGACACGGCGCCACCGGCGCCGCACGCTGGTGTTTCTCCAGTTGGATCACATCGGCGGTGTGAACACCCTCCTCTACACGCTCTCGAACGGCGGCGCCGTGGTCGCTCCACCGGATCGGTCCCCGGCGTCGGTCGCGGCCTGCATCGAGCGGTACGCGGTCGAATTACTGCCCACGTCGCCGACCTTCCTCAATCTGCTCCTGCTGTCTGGCGAGCACGAACGTCGAGACCTGTCGTCGCTCACCCTGATTACCTACGGCACGGAGGCAATGCCGGAGAGCACCCTGCGAAAGGTGGCGACCGCGTTCCCCCGGGCGAAGCTGCAGCAGACCTACGGCCTCACCGAGGTCGGCATCCTGCGGTCGCAGTCGCGCGGTTCCGATTCGCTCTGGGTTCGCGTGGGCGGGGAGGGCTACGAGACCAAGGTGGTCGACGGACGGCTCTGGGTCCGGGCCGAGTCGGCCATGCTCGGCTACCTGAATGCACCGAGCCCGTTCGACGCCGATGGCTTTCTCGATACCGGCGACCGGGTGGAGGTGGACGGCGAGTGGCTGCGGATCCTGGGCCGCGAGAGCGAGATCATCAATGTTGGCGGGAACAAGGTGTATCCGGCCGAGGTCGAGGACGCGCTGCTCGATCTGCCCGGCGTGAGGGACGCGGTTGTGCACGCCGAGCCGAATCCCATCACCGGGCAGATCGTCGCGGCGACGGTCGTGCTCGACGACCGAAGCGAGCCGGTCTCCGCGTTCAAGCTGCGGATGCGTCAGGGGCTCAAGCCGCGCCTGCCGGCGTGGAAGATTCCAGCCAAGGTGATCCTCGCGGACGGCCCGCTTCACTCGTCGCGCTTCAAACGGATGCGGGGCGCGGCGTCGCGCGAGCAGGAAAGGACGCGTTGACAAGGAAAGGACGCGTCCTTGACACCTCGGGACCCACGTTGTAACCTGCCCCGGGTCCGGCACAGCTTTGGGCTCAATCTGCACAAGTCAGTGTCAACGTCAGTGTCCGACACACGGAGGACGCTCATGGTCTCCAAGCTCGCGCGGCTGGCGCTACCGACGGTGGTGGCGCTTGTTCTGCCGTGGTTGGCGTCGGCGCAGCCTGCCAAGCCGCAGGCGCAGCCATCCAAACCCGCCGTTGCCGCCCAGGCGCTTCAGGCGCCGGCCGCGGAGGGTGCCTACCGGCCTCCGGTCGTCCAGTTCGATCCCAAGGGCCTCTCACTGCTCGACGCGGTCCGCCTCACGCTGGTGAACGATCCGAACGTGAAGCTGCGTGACACGGATGTCGAGCGGCAGTTGGGGGTCTTCCGGGAGCAGCGTGGGTTCTTCGACCTGACGCTGAAAGGCAAGGGAGACTTCCAGTACGTGCGGAGCGAGCTGCGCGATACGGACAAGCGCAACGAGCAGTTCAAGCGTGACCAACTCGACGACGGGATTGCCCAGGGTCAGAAGCTGCTGGCGAGCCTCAACCCCGCCGTCACCAACCTGAACAACCCGAAGCTGGTGACCGATCCGAA
The DNA here is from genome assembly GCA_036504215.1 of Vicinamibacterales bacterium. Classification (NCBI taxonomy): domain Bacteria; kingdom Pseudomonadati; phylum Acidobacteriota; class Vicinamibacteria; order Vicinamibacterales; species Vicinamibacterales bacterium. Next base: position 31,451 of record DASXVO010000061.1, read on the forward strand.
ATCGGTTGACCTGCAGGCGAACGTGTCCGACACGGACGTGAAGACGGAGCTGTCGATGATCCAGTCACAGCTCTTTCTGATCAAGGACATGCTCGACAAGACGACGGATCCGACCACCAGGAAGGATCTGACCGACCTGCGCGACAAGACCATCAGCAACGGCCTGCAGCGGTTCAACGCGGCGCGGGACGCGACCAACAAGGCGGTCGCGGACACGATCGTCCTGCGCAGGAATCTGGGCGCCACGCCGCAGGATCGCTTCGACCGCAGCTCGAACGTCCGGTTGGACTTCACCAGGCCGACGCGCTCGGGCCTCGTGCTCAATCCGTTCGTGACGCTCAACTACACGGCGGCGAACTACGTCGGGAAGGACAGCTGGGACCCGAACTTCGGCGGCCTCGGCGTCAAGGACTTCTACAAGGGTGAGATCGGCTTCGACCTCACGGTGCCCCTGCTCCGCGGCCTGGGCAAGGACGACTCGGGAGCCACCGAGATGGCCGCGGCGCGCGACCTCGAGTCGGTGCGCTGGACGCTGGTCAACGAGAAGGCGCGGAGCGTGCTGAATACGGCGCTGGCGTACTGGGAAGCGCGGGCGGCCACCGAACTGGTGGACGTCGCGAAGCGGTCGGTGGACATGCAGTCCCAGATGGCGGACCTGGTGAAGAGGCTGGTGGCGGCGCAGGAGAAGGCGCGCACCGACGAGACCCGGGTCACGGCCAGTCTGGCCGATTCGCAGGCGCGGCTCGAGTCCGCCAACCGGCGCCTGGCCGAGGCGCGCGTGAACCTCGCGCGGGTGATCGGCGTGGCGGTGGGTGATGCCGGCTCGATCCCCCTCGCGGGCGATCCGTTCCCACGCCCTGGCGCGTTCACGGTGGACGCGGCGAGCCTCGCCGAGTTGACGAAGGCGGCGATCGCCGGGCGGCCCGACCAGATGGCGTTTGTCAAGACCGAGGAAGGAAGCAGGATCCTGTCGCGCGGCGCCAAGCTCGAGACGCGCCGGCAGCTGAACCTGAACCTGTCGGGATGGGGGAATTCGACGAGCGAGGATTCGCCAAAGTTCGGGCGCTGGGTGTTCCGGAGCGGCAGCGTGGGGCTCGACTTCGAGGTGCCGTTTGCGAACAACACGGCGCTGGGGCGTTACGACCAGGCGATGGCGGCCCTCCACCAGGACTCGATCAATACCGCCGATTCCTCGCGCACCATTGCCCTCAGCGTCTACCGCGTGGCCGAATCGCTGCGGCTGGCCGCCGAGCGGGTGAAGTGGGCGGAAGAGGCGGCGCTCGCCTACGAGAAGACCATCCAGGACGAGCAGGCGCGGATGAAGATGGGCGACTCGACGCTCATCGATACGATTCTCACCGAGCAGCAGACGACGGCGGCGCGGACCGCCTTCGTGCAGGCGCTGCAGGATTACGCGAGCCTGCTGGCCCGGCTGCGCTACGAATCGGGCACGCTGATTCGCGACGTCAACGGCCAGACCTCCGTCGCGCTCGAAAACCTCCTGACGGTGCCGTTGTCGCTGCAGAAGACGTCTCCAGCGAGGTAACGAACCATGTCACACATCCTTCTCCTTCTCCGACGAACGGGATGGGGTGTCGCATGGTTTGCGGTTGCGTGGCTGTCGGCCACCGCCGCGCCTGCGCAGACCCCGAAGGTCGTGAACCTCGATGAGGTGGTGAAGGCGACGCTCGACCGGTCTCCCGACGTGCTGGTCGCACGTGAGGATATCGCCGGGCGGACGGGCCGGCTGCGCGAGACGAAAGGGGCGTTCGACTCCACCCTGCACCTCGGCGCGACCTACCAGCACACCGACACCTACATTTCCGGCACCTGGTGGAACGAGGAGTACAAACGGCGGACGCAGTTCGAGCAGGCGCACGCGGCGTTGACGCTGATCCGCCAGCAACTGGCCGACGCCATTGCACGAGGATCGGCAGTCAAGCCGGTCTGCCCTCCCGGGTCGACCTTCGTGCCGCTCGACGCCACGGTGCCCGGTCAGCTCCCGCGGCCGGTCTGCACACCGGTGACGTCGGATCCGTTCGCGGCCGACCTGTCGACACTCGATCCTGCGAACTTCGACATCACCAGGTTCTACATGCCGGCGTCGCCCACGCGCGACCCGATGTCGGCCCTCGAGTTCACCAGGAAGTACGCGCAGATCAACGGCCTCCCGATCAACACGTTCGTCGAAGACTCGAAGCAGCGCGGCTATGACGAACTGCTGAAGAGCTACTCGCTCGTGAGCGAATACGAACTGCGCACGCAGATGGGCCTGGATCGGCTCGGGCCGTTCCCGTCGTTCGAAGTCCGCAACACGGTCCGGCTCAACGGCGACTTCACCAAGCCGCTTCGGAGCGGCGGGTACGTGCAGGTCTCGGCGTACGTGGACGGCGTCGAGAACAGCTTCCGGGGGAAGCCGCTCGATCCGAAGTTCGGCGGCAAGGAGCTCCAGAATCGCTTCCGGGGTCACGTCGAAGGGGTGTGGTCCCAGCCGCTGCTCCGCGGCCGCGGAGCCACCAGCGTCATCGCACCCGAGCGGTCCGCCGCGGCGAACCTGCAGGCCGGGCGGTTCAGCTACCTGCACACGGTGTCCAAGAGCGTGCTGGACTCGACGATCGCGTACCTGGACCTGCTGGCGGCCGAGCAGTCGCTCGCGCTCCTGCAGGACTCGCTCACGGCGCAGCGGCGGATGCTCGACGCCAACACGCGGCTGGCGGCGGCGGGTGAGGTCGCGCGCAGCGACGTCAACCGTATGCAGGCGCGCGTGGCGGACGTCGAGGTGAGCGTCGCGCAGGCGCGCCAGGATCTGATCAGCAAGCAAACGGCGGTGGCGGTCAAGGCCGGCATGCGCGCGGAGGACATCGCCGCGCAGATCAAGGCGGGCGAGAAGTACCCGGACGAGCCGCTGCCGGTCGATGTGGACGCGGTCGTCCGGGCAGGAATCGTCAGCCGGAACGACATCCGTGCGGCCGATGCCTCGCGCCGGAGCGCGCGGGTGCTGCTCGACGCCGCCGTATTCGACGCGAAGCCGCGCCTCGACATGCAGGTGCGGGCGGGGATCACCAACGTCTACTACAGCCCGTACTTCCGCGTGTTGATTGACGAGTTCAACCGCTGCACGTCGGACTGGTCGGTCACGCGCGGGGTCTCGTGCTACGAGCCGAGGGATACGCCGGTCAACTACTTCAACGTCGTCGGCGTGGGGCGGGCCTACGGCACGCACTGGTCGCCGACGGCCGCGATCCAGTTCAAGTTCGAACTGCCGTTCGGCAACAACACGTTGATGGGCCGCGTGGAGAAGTCGCGGGCCGCCGTTCACCGCGCCGACATCCAGGTGATGGACCTCGGCCGCGTCGCGACCGAGAACATCGCCCAGAATGCTGCGTCGCTCCAGAAGGCCAGGGACGAGTGGGTGCGGCGCCGTGAGGCGGTGGAACGGTACACGACATCGTGGACCGACACCGACAAACGGCGGGCGGCGGGCGACATGACCCTGATCGACACCCTGCTCACCGAGCAGGATCTCACCAACGCTCGCCTGTCACTCGTGCAGGCGCAACACGACTACGCTGCCGCCCTGGCGCGCCTGCGCTACGAAACCGGCACGCTCGTCGTGGTGCGCAACGACCGGCCGGAACCTGATTTGAGCGGACTGGTCATCAAGTAGCCGCCAACCGGCCGAGCGGTCGAGAACGGGTCGGCCGGGCGCCCTCGGGCGCCCGACCGGTCACCCGGATATCCAGGGAAGGGGAGGAAGCCGTGCAAGGAGGCATGTTCCGCAAGGCTGCCATCGACAAGGTGTCTTCACCGGAACAGCTCGATCTGCTGATGCAGGTTACGTCTCCGATCGGCTGGCTCGCGCTCCTGACCGTCGGTGTGGTCCTGATCATCGCCGGCTTCTGGAGCGTGCTCGGGTCGATTCCGGAACTCGTGGACGGCAACGGCACGCTGTTCCGCGGCGAGCGCCTCATCGAGGTCAAGGCGCCGGCGTCCGGCCGGTTGCTGCAGTTCAACGTCAATTCCGGAATGAAGCTCCAGGCCGGGCAGGTCATCGCAAAGGTGAAGCGAGACCAGGACAGCATCGAGCAGAAATCGGCCGACCAGCTCACGATCGCCAAGAACGAGGCGATGGTCGAGTCCAAGCGCGGCGAGATCGGCAACCTGCACCAGCAGCGCAACATGCAGGCGAGTCTGGTGGCCCAGGGCCTCAAGGCGGCCAACTCGCTGCTCGACTGGGACCGCCGCATCATCCAGGCCGAGGGCGAGCTGAACTCCATCGAGAAGGAAACGCGCGTCCTCCAGGCGCGCATGTCCTCGACGACCGACATCACGACCCCCGAAGGCGGGCGCGTCGTCGAGGTCATCAAGACGACCGGGGACTCCATCCGCGAAGGCGAACCGATGCTGCGGCTCGAGCCCGACACGACGGGGTCGCGCCGGCAGTTCTGCGGGGGCAACACCCACGTGATCCTCTTCGTGCCGGCGCAACTGGCCGGGAAGGTGCGTCCCGGCCAGGATGCCCACGTGTCGCCGCTCGACGTGAAGAAGGAGGAGTACGGCTACATCGTCGGGAAGGTGGAGTGGATCTCGTCGTACGCCGCGTCGCCCGAGGACATGCGCGAGAAGCTGAAGAACGACCAGTTGGTGAAGTCGTTCAGCGGCTCCGGTCCGGTGTTCGAGGCACGCGTGTGCCTCGAGGCGGATCCGAAGAACAAGGCAAACGGCTTCCGGTGGTCGTCCTCGGGGCCGGACAAGCCCATCGATACCGGCGGCGCGTGCACGGCGTCGCTGGTGGTGGACTCCAAGCAGCCCTACACCTACATCATCCCGATGGTCCGCCGCACGGTCGGCCTCTAGGCGAAGGAGCAGCATGAGCGGCGAGCCCGAGACACCGGCTGCCCCCGAGACGCCTGCGATTCCGAAACCGCCGAACCGGCGGGTGAAGGCGCCGACCCTCCTCCAGATGGAGGCGGTCGAGTGCGGCGCGGCGGCGCTCGGCATCGTGCTCGGCTACTTCGGGAAGACCGTGCCGCTCGAGGAACTGCGCGTCGAGTGCGGCGTGTCGCGCGACGGCAGCAAGGCGAACAACGTCCTCAAGGCGGCGCGCAAGTACGGCCTCACCGCGAAGGGTTTCAAGTACGACGAGCTGGCGAAGCTCTACGATCTGCCGCTCCCCATCATCCTGTTCTGGAACATGAACCACTTCCTCGTCCTGGAAGGGTTCAGGGGCGGAAAGGCGTACCTCAACGACCCGGCCCAGGGGCCGCGCAAGATCACGATGGAGGAGCTGAACTCCTCCTATTCGGGCGTCGTCCTCACGTTCGAACCGGGGCCCGAGTTCTCCAAGGGCGGCGACAAGCCGAGCATGCGCCGCGCGCTCACGCGGCGGTTGTCCGACTCGAAGCTGGCGCTGCTCTACGTGATGCTCTGCGGCCTGTTTCTCGTGGCGCCCGGCCTCGTGGCGCCGACCTTCACGCGGATCTTCATCGACGACTACCTGATTGGGAACCGTGAATACGTCGTGAAGCCGCTTCTGTGGAGCATGGGCATCACGACGGTCTTCATGATGCTCCTGACCTGGCTGCAGAAGTACTACCTGCTGCGCCTCGAGACCAAGCTCTCGCTGCTGCACTCCAGCCGGTTCTTCGCGCACCTGCAACGCCTGCCGATTCCGTACTTCGTCCAGCGGTACGCCGGGGAAATCGGATCGCGCGTGGCGATCAACGACCGGGTCGCGAACGTGATCGGCACGAAGCTCACGAGCACGACGATCGACCTGTGCGTCGTGTTCTTCTACCTGGCGTTGATGCTCTGGTACGACGTGCCGCTGACGCTGGTCGTCGTGGCGGTCACCGCGCTGAACGTCCTCTCGATCAAGCTCGTCGCGCGGATCCGCACAGACGTCAGCCGCCGGCTGCTGCTCGACAAGGGCAAGCTGCAGGGCACGGCGATGGGCGGCCTGCAGATGATCGAGACGCTGAAGGCGACCGGTGGCGAGGCCGAGTTCTTCGCGCGGTGGGCGGGCTATCAGGCGAAGTCGCTCCTTGGCGACCAGACGCTGTCGCTGCTGTCCGAAACGACCTCCGCCGTCCCGGTGGCGGTCACCAGCCTCGCGACGATGACCGTCTACGTGATGGGCGGCTACCGCGTGATGAGCGGCGTGATGACCGTCGGCATGCTGGTCGCCTACCAGACGCTCGTCGGCAGCTTCACGCGCCCGCTCAGCAACCTCGTCAACTTCAGCGGCATGCTGCAGGAGCTCGAAGGCGACATGAATCGCCTGGACGACGTGCTGCGGTACCCGCGCGATCCGCAGTACACCCGCCAGATTCCCGAGCGAACGGCCCAGGACGATTCCGCCGTCAAGCTGAGCGGCCGTGTCGAGCTGCGCGATATCGCGTTCGGCTACAGCCCGCTCGACCCGCCGCTCATCGAGGACTTCAACCTGACCATCGAGCCCGGACAGCGCGTCGCGCTCGTCGGGGGCAGCGGCAGCGGGAAGTCCACGGTCGCCAAGCTCGTCTCGGGCCTGTACGAGCCTTGGAAGGGGCAGGTGCTCTTCGACGGCGTGCCACGCACGGAGCTGCCGCGCGCGCTCATCACCAACTCGGTGGGCGTCGTCGATCAGGAGGTGTTCCTGTTCGGCGGCACGATCACCGAGAACGTGTCGATGTGGGACAACACGCTGTCGGCGAGCCGCATCGCCCAGGCGTGCCGCGATGCCGCGCTCGAGGACGTCATCGAGGGGCGCGAAGGGCGGTACGAATCGATCATCGACGAGGGAGGCAAGAACCTGAGCGGCGGCCAGCGTCAACGCCTGGAGATTGCCCGTGCGCTGGCCGGCGAGCCGTCCATCGTCATCCTGGACGAGGCCACGAGTGCGCTCGACCCGACCACCGAGACGCTGATCGACGAGAGTCTGCGCCGGCGCGGCTGCACCTGCATCATCATCGCGCACCGGCTCAGCACGATTCGCGACGCCGACAAGATCCTCGTCATGCAGCGTGGCAAGGTCGTGCAACAAGGGACGCACGACGAGATGAAGGTCATCGACGGCCCGTACAAGTCTCTGATCAGCGTCGGGTAGCCCTCGGCCCAGAGCCCAGAGCCAACGATGGAGTAACCGCCATTTCCGTCACACAGGAACGCCTCCTTCGCATCGTGTCGTCCCCGCAGCCCGGGCGGGAAGGGTGGGAACTGCCCATTGGGCGCGACGGCGTCACGATCGGGCGGGCCGACGACTGCACCGTCGCGTTGGCCGACGGGCAGGTGTCGCGCCGGCACGCGCGCATCGAGTCGCGCCCGGACGGCGTGTTCCTGATCGACAATCAGAGCGGCAACGGCACCTGGGTCGGCGACGCGCAGGTGTCCGAGGTGCGTCTGGCGCACGGCACCCGGTTCCGCATCGGCGATACGGTGTTCGAGTTCGTGGCGCCGCCGCCTCTTGTTGAAGAACAAACGCTCGTCATCAGCCTGCCGGCGCAGCCCCCCATTCCGGTGGTTCCCGAGACCCACGCGCGCGAGTTCATCGTCAAGGTCGTGGCCTCCAAGGGTGGCGAGGCCGTGGGCGCCGAGTACCGCGTGACGGGCACGGCGACCATCGGGCGTGGCGACGACTGTGCGGTGGCGATCAAGGACAACAGTGCCTCTCGCCGCCACGCGACCGTCGAGGCGCTGGAGGACGGCCGCTTCCGCATCGTCGACGCGAGCAGCGTCAACGGCCTGTGGATGGGAGAGCGGCGCGTGAAGGACGAAGTGATCGACGCGGGGCAGCAGTTCCGCGTCGGCAATACGTTCTTCGAATGCCAGCTCCCGGCGGCACCGACGCCCGAGTCCGAAGGCACGATGATGATGGCGGACCTCGGCTCGCTGATGGCCAAGGTGGCCCAGCAGCGGATCGAGGACGCGGGAGAAGTGGTGTCGATTGCCGGCAACCAGGCGATCCTGCTCGACGATCAGCGCGTTGCCTACTACGTCGTCTCCGGCAAGGCCGAGGTGTTCACCGTCCAGGTCAAGGACGGGAAGCCGTTCGGCGCCCGCAGTCACTTCCTGACCGTCGATCACGGCGAGGCGTTCTTCGGCGTGACCCAGAGTTTCTCGGAGGATGGTTTCCTCGCCACCTCCAAGAGTGGTGTCGACATCCGGCGGATACCGCGCGAGGAACTGACCCGGCTCGCCGCCGAGGATGCGGACCTCGCCGCGCAGGTGGCCAAGCTGGTTGACGGCTGGGTGTCGGGCCTGTCCACCCGGCTCACGCGCGACATTTCGTCCAGGCCGTTCGCCGACGTCACGCTGCAGGCCGGCGCCCAGGCGTCGGTCGCGGCCGGGAATCGCGCGCGTCCGGGCGAAGGCGTGGCCTGGGTCCCGGCCGAACCCGACCGCCTGCTCTTCATCGGCCTCTCCACGCTCTCGCCGGACGAGACCGTCCTGTTCCCGCTCGGCGCCTCCACGTGGATCGAACTGGCGGGCGAGGAAGCCGAGACCATGGCCGTGACGCCGGTTTCGACGACCGCCTTGCTGGTCAATCCGGCGCTGTGGACCGGCCTCGACTACTTCCACCAGGTGCTGTGCGAGTGCGAGTTCATCAACAAGCGCCTCGCCCTGCTGGACGAATACGACCGCATCGGCCGAAAGAGCGACGAGTCGGATCGGGCGCGCAGCGACGCGATCGACGCGATCGGCGCCGTGCTCGCCGGCAAGCACACCGAGCCGAGCAGTCTGTCGAGGGTCGGCGGCGGCCAGCCGCTGGTCGAGGCGTGCCGGCTCATTGGCGATTGGCTGGGGGTCAAGATCGTCAACCCGGCCGGGGGAACTGCCGAGCGGTCGTTCGAGGATCACCTGAACGCGATCGCGAGCCACTCGCGGTTCCGCACGCGCCGGATCGCGCTCAAGGGCGAATGGTGGAGTTCGGACGCGGGCCCGTTCCTGGCCGCGCTCGACCAGGGCGGGGCGCCGATCGCCGTCATCCCGCGCCGGGCGGGTGGGTACGAGTGCATCGATCCGACGGCGAAGACGCGTCAGACCGTGACGGCCGAGGTGGCCGCGACGTTGGCGCCGTTCGGCTACTGCTTCTATCGGCCGTTCCCGTCGGGCGAACTCACGGGCAAGGCGCTCGTGAGGTTCGGGGCGAGGGGGTTGGCCTCCGACTTCCGCGTGCTGCTGGCCATGGGCGTGGTGACGGGCATCTTCGGTGCTGCGGCGCCGTACCTGACCGGCCAGATGATCGACAACGCGATCCCGCAGAGCAACGGACCGCTGCTGCTGCAACTCGGCCTCGGCATGCTGCTCGCGACCTTGGCGACCGCCGCGTTCAAGGTCACGCAGAGCTACGCCGTCGTGCGCGTGCAGAGCAAGATGGACTACACGCTGCAGGCTGCGCTCTGGGACCGGCTGCTGGACCTCCCGTCGGTGTTCTTCCGGCAGTACGGCGCGGGCGACCTCGCCGAGCGGGCGGGCGGCATCGACACGATCCGCGGCGTCGTGTCGAGGTCGGGCGTCACCGGCGTGCTCGGATCGATCAGTTCGGTGGCCTACCTCGTCCTCATGGCCACCTACAGCTTCAAGCTGACGATGATCGCGATGGTGATCACGCTGGTGATCGTCGGCATGACCACCGCGGGCAATTACTGGCAACTCCGCTACCAGCGGGTCGAGAGCACGCAACGCGGCGCGATCTCGACGCTCGTCCTCCAGTTGATTGCCGGCATCGCGAAGGTGCGCGTCTGCGCCGCGGAGAATCACGCGTTCAAGGTGTGGGCGCAGAAGTTCTCGATGCAGAAGCGGACGGGATTCTCGATCGGCACCGTCACGAACGTCGTCGGCACCGCCAGTTCGTCGTTCAACATCCTGTCGTCACTGGGGATCTTCGCCGCGCTCTACTACTTCAAGCTGTCCGCGCAGCCCGGCGAACCGCCGCCCTTCACGACCGGCGAGTTCATCGCGTTCAACGGCGCGTTCGGGTCGTTCATCACCGCTGTGCAGTCGCTCAGTGACGCGTCGCTGGCGCTTCTCAAGGCCGTCCCGGTGTTCGAGCGCCTCAAGCCGATCATCACGACGCCGCCGGAGACCGACGAGACGAAGTCGACGCCGGCGCGGCTGCGCGGCGAGATCTCCGTCTCGCGGCTGCACTTCAAGTACGTGCAGGACAGCCCCTGGATTCTCAAGGACGTCTCGTTCAAGATCAAGCCCGGCGAGTTCATCGCCTTCGTCGGCGGATCGGGCTGCGGCAAGTCCACGCTGCTGCGCCTGCTCCTCGGGTTCGAGAAGCCGCAACTCGGCGCGATCTACTACGACGGACAGGACCTGTCGAGCCTCGACAGCCGCGCGGTCCGCCAGCAACTCGGCGTCGTCCTGCAGGAGAGCCGGCTGCTGCCCACCGACATCTTCCGCAACATCGTCGGCACCTCGTCGCGCACGATGGCCGACGCGTGGGACGCCGCGACGATGGCGGGGCTGGGGGACGACATCAAAGCCATGCCCATGGGCATGCACACGGTGGTGTCGGAGGGCGGCGGCACGTTCTCCGGCGGCCAGCGGCAGCGCCTCCTCATCGCACGCGCCCTGGTGAACCGTCCGCGAGTCATCTTCTTCGACGAGGCGACGAGCGCGCTCGACAACAAGGCCCAGAAGCAGGTGACCGACAGCATGGACCGGATGGACGCGACGCGCATCGTCATCGCGCACCGCTTGAGCACGATCGTCAACGCCAGCCGGATCTTCTACTTCGAGGGCGGCGAGATCCGCGAACAGGGCACCTACGCCGAGCTGATGGCGAAGAACGGGCTGTTCGCGCTACTCGCCAAGCGCCAGATCGTCTGAGGTGGCCATGGACCGCAGCTCCCTGTCCGTCCGCCAGGACGTGCTCCGCGCGTGTGGAGCGACCGCGGCAGACATGGACGAGATCCTCGCCTACACCAGCAATCCCTTCGACCTCTCGCGGCTGGACGTGGCCGCGCTTCCGCTGGCCGACGAACCCCACCTCGAGGCGTGGGACGAGTACAGCCGCGAGGCGCGGTCGGACGGCGTGTTTCGCGCGTTGACCGGGCGCCTGGTGCAGTTCCGGTTTCCAATCGAAGCGGGGATCAGCCAGACCGACGCCTATCGCGCGGCCACCCGGCGCGGCGTGGCGCCGGATCCCGATGCGCCGGGCCTCGTGCTCGAGCATCCGGAGTTGCTCGAGTTGACGCTGCACCCGACGCTGGCCGGGCGCATTCCCGTGTTGACGACCGGGAGCCGGACGGACTTCGTGTCGCTCGTCCGCGCCTGCTCGGCCCGCAACGAACCCGAGCCCGTTCCCAATTCGATGGGCGCCTGCATCGTCAACGGACTGAACAACTGGGACCGCGTCGGGCGCTACCGCCGCGCACTCGAGGCAGACCGCGGCGCGTTGTTCGACGAGGCGTCGTGGGGCGAGGCGTTCCGCGCGCTCGTCCCGCAGAAGGGCCTGTATCAGGACCGGTTCATCATCCTCAGCCGCTCTCCCTACAGCGCCGTGGCCGCGGCGGACGTCGGCATGGACGACGACGAGTGGCGCGCGCGGTCGGTCGTCATCCGACGCGACCACGAGTGCACGCACTATTTCACGCTGCGGGCGTTCGGCGTCATGCGCAACAACCTCCTCGACGAATTCATCGCCGACTTCGCCGGGATCGTCGCGGCGTTCGGCCGGTACGATGCGCGGCTGGCGCTCCGGTTCCTGGGCCTCGAGTCGTTCCCCGCGTACCGGCCCGGCGGCCGATTCGAGAACTACCTCGGCGCCCCGCCCCTCTCCGCCCGTGCCGCCGACGCGATGAAGGCCGTCGTCGTTCGCGCGGCCCGCCAACTGGAAGGCCTCACGACGAACCTCGATCTCTCGACGCCGGGCTCCGCCTCGCGCCTCGTCGTCGCGCTCGCCGGCCTGACGCTGGAGGAGGTGGCGCACGGCATGCCTTCCCTTGACGGAGTCGCCCCCATCGAGTACCGTTCGGCTGACTCAGATTGCACCGGGTGAGCGGCTGACAGTCCGGGGCTCCGGCCGCCCGAGCGGCGGCGGCCCCGCCTTTGGAGCAGCGAGTCCCAATGCCCGACCGTGCTTCGACGCGGACCGACCCACTGCCCGTCGTCTCGATATCGGAAGGCGCACGCGTCTTTCGCACGGGCGACCAGGCGGATGCCTTTTTCATCATCCAATCCGGCGAAGTGGAACTGCTGCGTGCGAGTGACGACGGCCAGGAGCGCCTGGCGCTGCTCGGAGCCGGTGAACTGTTCGGCGAGGACGCGGTGGTCGAGGGACAGACCCGCACCTGCGATGCCCGCGCGATCGTCGCGGTCACGCTGCTCCGCCTCGAGCCTGCCGTCTTCACCGACCTCATTCGTGTGAGACCGGACGTCGCGACGCGGGTCATCGGCCGCCTCGGGGCGCGCCTGAACGATGCGAGAGCGGCGTGTCTGGCGATGGCGCGGCCCGTCGCGCGACCTGCGGCCACGATGGCTGGCGCCGCTGCGCCGCCACCACCACCTCCTGCCATCGTGTCGCCCCGATTGGTCCATGTCGACACGGGTCGGCAGTTCGCCCTGCCCGCCGACGCGCTCGTTGGCCGGGCCGATCCCCGGACGAAGTTTCAGCCGGACATCGAGCTTTCGGCGATGGACACTCATCGCTCGCTCAGCCGGCGCCACGCCCGCATCACACGACAGCCAGACGGGTTCTTCATCGTCGAGGAGCCGCGGGTCGCCAACGGCACCTTTCTCAACGGGCGTCGGCTGACGCCCGGGGTGGCGACCGCGATGACGGATGGGGACGAGGTGTGTTTCGGGTTGATCAAGACGGTGTTCCGGGCGAGTTGAGAAGAGCCGACTGGCGGGCATGCAGGCCCGCCGCCCTCGAGTGGGCTTCACGCGGGCGAATCACACACCAGAGGCGGGCCAGAAGCGGCGAGCCGACGGCCCGATGGAGATCATGGCCGACGATCTGAACAGCATCGACGTGTCGAACCTGGAAGGCCTCGCCAAGCTGGAAACGGATCAGCGCGGCCTGCGTGCGCTGTCCGAGAAGGCGGCGTGGCACCGGGACAAGGTGGTCGAGGTCTATTCGAGGGTGGTGCGCGACTACGAGGCTCGCATTCGTGCCCTCGACGAACAGGCGGCTGCCCTGCGGGAGAAGGTTCGCGAGGATCTCGGCCGGCTGGAGCGGTTGTACGCCGCGAGCCGGGAGGCGATGGACCGGGCGCGCGTCGAGTTGCAGGAAAGTGAGTTCCGGTTCGAGATCGGGGAGTTCACGCGAGAGGAGTTCCAGAAGCGCCAGCAGGCCGCCGATCAGGCGATCGCCGAATGCCAGCAGGAGTTCGACGCCATCGGCAAGATGCGGGCACGCTACCTGGAGATCGTCCCCGCAACGCCCGAACCGGTGACTCCGCCGACTCCCGTGCCCGTGCCGGCACCGAACGTGAGTCAGGCGTCTTTGGCGCCGCTGCCGGGCCCGCCGCTGGCGACACCTCCGGCAGTACCGACGCCCGTCGACGCGCCGGCGCCCTGGCAGGCCGCAGCACCCGCGGTCGCGGAGGCCCCGATGACCGTGGTGCCGGTTCCGGCCAGCCGTGAAGGTGAGACGAGCTTCATGCCGCCGCCATCGACGTCCGCCTTCAACACGCCGCTCCCGGTTGCGCCCGGCGTCGATCCCGGCGCCACGCAGTTCGTCGGCCTGCCGCCGGCCCCGGGCAGGCCGCCCGCGCCAGTGCCGGGCGAACCGTTCGGGACGATCGCCGTGACCCAGGCCATGCTCGTCGAGGACCGCGGGGGGCTGCCGGGCGCGCATCACAAGCTCGGCCTCCTGACGACCATTGGGCGGACGCCGGACAACCAGATCGTGGTGCCGGTTCGTGAAGTGTCGCGCAAGCACGCCGAGATCGCGTTGAACGAGGGAGGCTACTTCCTGAAGGACCTCGGATCGCCGAACGGGACGTTCGTGAACGGCCAGCGCGTCACCGAGCAGCGGCTCGAGGACGGCGATCGGATCGGCCTGGGTGGACAGGTCTTCGTGTTCAAGGCGCGATAAGACATGGAGATTCGCGAGGCACACGAAGGCGACGTGCTGGTGCTGGCGCCAGAGGGCAGCCTGACGAGTCCCGAGGACTGCTCGCCGCTCGAGAAGCGCATGGGGGTGGCCGTCAAGCAGGGCACCCGCTACGTGGTCCTGGACTGCGGCAATGTGTCGCAGATGACGGCGAACGCCATCCGGACGCTGCTGCCCGCCTCGCGGAAGCTCGGGCGCTTGAAGGGGCGCATCGTCCTGTGCGGGATGAGCGCGAAGCTGCAGAAGGCCTTCGCGATTTCCGGCTTCGACCGGGACTTCACGGTCGTTCCGACGCGGCAGGAGGCGGTGGCGCGAGCGCTCGAGCCGGTCGCGGCCGCTCCGTCGAAGCGTCCCGCCTCCGTGCCGGTCTCGGCCGGGCCGGCCGCGCCTGAGCCGCCCCTCCCCCCGCCTCCATCTCCGCCGCCGCCGGCTCCAGAAGTTGCTCCTCAGGCGCCCGATCCGCGCCTCGACATCGCCGACGCGCTGCTGCAGGCGCTCGGGGTCGAAGGACGTCTCAGGGCGGCCCCTCCCGTTCCCGGCGCAGCGACGCTGGCGGATGCCGACGCCGTCGCCGCGGTCGTGCTCGGCGCGCTGGCCGCGCGCTCGTCCTGAATGCCGGTACCCGTCGTTCGCCTTTGTAGTAGACTCCGGGCAAGCCGACCGAACTCTGTCACTGGCACATGGTGTCCTCATGATGGAAGCCTTCGGGATTTCGGATCCAGGCCGCGTGCGGAAGGGCAACGAGGACAGTTACGTCTGCAACGAGTTGTTGCAGCTGTTCGTCGTTGCGGACGGAATGGGTGGCCATTCGGCCGGGGAAGTCGCGTCGCGACTCGCCATCGAGGCCGTCGAGGGATTCATCCGCCGGTCTCATGACGACTCCGACTTCTCATGGCCCTACGGGGTCGATCCCCAGCTGTCGCTCGGGGGCAATCGCCTCCGGACCGCCGTCCATCTCGCCAACCGGCGTGTCTTCCGCGCCGCCGAGAGTTGCGACGACTACACGGGGATGGGTACCACGCTCACGGCGGTGCTCATCACCGGCGATCGGCTGGCCTACGGGCACGTCGGAGACAGCCGGCTCTACACACTGAACGGCGAGGGCTTCCGCCAGATCACGCACGACGATTCGTGGGTGGCGACCATTCTCGCCAACGATCCGAACATCACGCCCGCCGAGCTGGCGCGTCACCCGATGCGCCACGTCCTCACCAACGTGCTCGGAGCGCGCGAGCAGGTGGAGGTCCAGCTCGCCGAGTTCCACCTCGCGCCTGGCGCGGTGTTCCTGCTCTGCAGCGACGGCCTGCACGGCATGGTGAACGACGCGGGCCTCGAGCGGATCCTGCGGGAGGGCGGACCTCTCGACGCCATGGGACGACGGCTGATCACCGCGGCCCTCGAGGGCGGCGGCCACGACAATGTCACGGCGGTGTTGATCCGGACAGCCGCAGAGCCATGACCCCAGGGGCCGGAGTCGGGCCACAGCCCGAGCGGATCGGGCGCTACAGAATCCTCCAGCGCATCGGGAAGGGTGCGATGGGGATCGTGTATAGCGCGCACGACGAGGTCATGGACCGCGTCGTCGCCGTCAAGGTCCTGATGGCGGACCTCGAGGCCGAACCCGACACCCGTGCCCGTTTCTACCGCGAAGCCCAGTCCGCCGGCCGCCTCCTCCATCCCAACATCATCACGATCTTCGACATGGGCGAGGAGGAGGGCCGCATCTTCATCGTCATGGAACTGTTGAAGGGTGACACGCTGGCGGAGTTCCTCAGACGGCCAGGCGGGGTCCCGCTCGAACAGAAGGTCGCGCTGATGGTCCAGGCCTGCGAGGGGCTGGGCTCCGCACACGCGCACGGCATCTTCCACCGCGACATCAAGCCGGGCAACCTCTTCGTGCTGCAGGACGGGACGCTCAAGGTCCTCGACTTCGGCGTGGCTCGCCTGGCGAGTTCGACGATGACGGCGAGCGGGTTCATCATCGGGACGCCGGACTACATGTCGCCCGAGCAGGCGCGCGGTCGTGAAATCGACCAGCGGTCCGACATCTTCTCCGCCGCCGGTGTCTTCTACTACATGCTCACGGGGCGCAAGCCGTTCGCGGCCCCGGACCTGCCGTCGGTGCTGCGCCGGGTGCAGATGGAGGATCCCGAGCCGCTTCCCGACGGAGACGTGCCGCAAGCGCTGGCGCGCGTGGTGATGAAGTCGCTCGCAAAGGATCCGGCGCTCCGACACCAGTGGATGGCGGAGTTCAGCGCCGACCTGACGAAAGTACGCAGGTACTACGAGGCAGAGACGCGTCAGATCGCGGTGACTGCCCACGATCGCTACGAATCGATCAGCAACCTGCTGCACGAACGGGCGGCGCTCGCCGGGTGGCTGGGCCTGCCGGTACCCGAAGACGAGCCCGAAGCCGCCAGGCGGCTGCGCGATGAGCACGCGTCGTTCGTGGAGCAGCGACACGATTCCCTGCTCCTCGTACCCTTCACCCGACCGCACATCGCGGAGATCGCGGCGTCGCTCTGCGCCGAGCACCAGCCGCTCTCCCGTGAGGTGGCCCGCCTGCGGGAGGTGCGCACGGTCGTCGATGCGGCGGTTCAGGCCCTGGCCGCCGGACGGGTGGACGAGGCCCGGCAGCGCCTCGAACAGATCGAGCCGGTGTTCGCCGACGCACCGCGCGTCGTCGAGGAGCGTGAACGCTGCCAGGCTGCGGCAATCGAGTTGGAGGCGCGCCAGGCACGGATGGCCGCCCTCATCGGCGAGATCCAGAGTGCGCTCGCGGTTTCCAACTGGTCGGTCGCCGTGGCGTTGTGCGACCAGGCCCTGGCGATTGAGCCGCAGGCGAGCCACGTCATCGCAATGCGCGTCCGAGCCAGGGACGCGGAAGACAGAGAAGCCCGGCAGCGCGAGCGCGACCAGCAGCGTGCCGCGGACCGCGCACGCCGCGCCATCGACGAGCGGAGATTCGATGCCGCCGAGCAGGAGCTCGCCCTGGCGCGTCAACTGGAAGCCCCGCACGATCGGACGGCGCCGCTCGCACAACTGCTGAGCGAGGCACGGGAGGCGGCGGTAGCCGAGGCGGCTCGGGCCCAACGTGCCGCCGAGACGCTCGCGACCGCGCGGGCACACTTTCAGGCCGGCCGGCGCGACGAGGCGATCGCGACGCTCGAAGCGTCTCTCGATGTCGAACCGGATGCGCCCGGTGTCCGCAGCGAACTCGGCCACCTGCGAGCCGAGGCGCGGCGTCGCGCAGAGGCGGAGCAGCGACACGCCGAGGCTGGCGCCCATTCAGCGCGCGCGGCCCTCGCGCTCGAGGCGGGCGACCATGCCACCGCCTCCCGTGAGGCGGACGATGCGCTCGCAGCCGAGCCAGGACACGCCGAGGCGGCGAGGATCCGGGCGGTCGCCCGGGCCACGATCCGCGAACGCGAGCGCCAGGAGCGCGAACGCCTCCGCCGGCGCGAACAGGATCTCAGGTCGGCTCGCCAGGCGCTGCGCGTGGAGAATGTATCCGAGTCGGAAGCCACCGTGGCCAGGATCCTCGCCGAGGATCCACACAATCGCGCCGCGCTCGATCTCGTTGCTGAGATTGCGGGCGTCCGCTCGAGGCTGGACGCGGTGGCACGGGAGAAGGAAGACGACACGGTGGCCATGGCGGCCCCGGTCGGCGTCGATGACGACGACACGGTGAGGATGTTGCGTGCGGAGGCCGAGGGCGACAAGTTGGTGAGCCGCATCGGCCAGCGCCTGCGGGGCATCCTGACCAAACGAGGGTCCGGTGCACCGTGAGTGCGGCGGCAAACCATGATGAAGAGTAGATCGGCGTGAACTACATACTGAGAATCAAGGACGGGCGGAGCGAGCACGAGCGACTCCTCGTGGGCGTCCTCTCCGTGGGACGCGATCCCCGATGCGACATCAGCGACGCCGACCCGTTGTTGTCGCGTCGTCATGCGGAGTTCACGGACAGCCTGCAGGGCGTGGAGGTGCGCGACCTCGGAAGCCGCAACGGTCTGCTCGTCAACGGCAAACGCCAGACCGATGCCCTGCTGCGACCCGGAGACGTGGTGCAGATCGCCCACCTGGCAATCACCGTCCTCTCGGCGGCGAGCGCGGGGCCGGCACCGGCCGAGGTCGCCCCGTCGGACCCCCGGGCGGAACAGACAGTGGGCGAACGTCGGGCGCCATCGTCGTGGTCGGTGCAGGTGCAACACGACGACCGAACGAATTTCGTGCCGTCACCGGCGTTGAAGGCTCTGTCCATGACCCCGCTGCCCGCGCCCGGTCCCGCGATCGCGGGCGACGGGGAGGAGGACATCCCCACGCTGGTGCCGGGCCGTGTGACGGCGATCGCCGCGCCGGCCATCGTAGAACAGGAGATTCCGACCGTAGGTGACGCGCCACCGGGCGCGGTCGCGGTCGACGAGAGCAGCGTGGCGACGCCCGACGCAAGTGGCACGTCCACCCAGGATTCGGGCGCCCCGGCCCCGAGTGAACCGGCCGTGGACGCCCCGATCGCCGCACCCGTGCCGCGCGACGTGCGGATCGTCCGCTCCGTGGACCTGCTGGTGCTGACGTCACTTCTGAGCTTCGGCTTGGGCGTCGCGGCCGTGATGGCCTGGCAGGCTCTGCCCGGGACGCTTGCCGGGACGGCCGTGGCGTGGGCGGCGTCGGCTGGCGCCCTGGTGACAGCTCTCGGCTGCGCATTGCTGGCCGTGCGAGGGATTCGGCGGCGGATGAGGAGAATCGGCGGATAATGTTGAGGCTGCAACTCGTTCGGCCGGCCTGCCGGCCGCCATTGACGCGAGGGAAGGTACCGTGCCCAGACTGGCGATCTATCGCGGAGAGACGTTCGATCGGGAGGTGGAGCTTGGGCAGGGGAGTGCGCGGATTGGTCGCGGCGATCAGAATGAGATTGCGCTGCCGGATCCAGCGAAGTCCGTTTCCCGCTTCCACGCCGAGTTGCGTTTCGAACAGGGCCGCTACGTCATCGTCGATCTGAACAGCCAGAACGGGACGTGGGTGGCGGGACGACGCGTGCAGCAGGCCCTGCTCGAGCCAGGCGTGCCGGTGATCCTCGGCACCTTTCGGCTGGTGCTCGTTCCCGACCCGGTACCGGAAGCGTCCGACGCGGGCGAAGCCACCATCGTCAGGCCCGGGCCACCCCGGAAAATGCCGGACGCGGCCTCCGCGGCCACGGCGATCTCGCCCGGCCGGGTCGTCACACCGCCCGAGCCGCCCGCATCCGCGGCGACCCTGATCGTCGCAAAGGCGCCGCTTCCCCCGCCCGCGGCGCCCAAGCCGCCCGAGCCGCCGGTGAAGCCAGCGGCGGAGAAGCCGCCCGTCGTCTCCGCTCCCGCGCCGTCCGCAGCGCCGAAAGCTGAGCCTGCCCCAGTGAAGTCGGCGCCCGCGCCTCCGCCGCCAAGCCCAGCGGCCGAGCCGCTTGCACCGCCCAAGGTGGAAGCTCCGCCTTCGAAGCCCGTGCCGCCGCCTCCGGCTCAGAAACCGGCGCCCGCGCCGACGCCGCCACCTGCCCCATCCGTGGCAGCCAAGCCCGCGCCGCCGGCCACGCCTGCGGCTTCCGCGGCGAAGCCTGCAGCGCCGGCGCCAAAGCCTGCGGCCCCCGCACCGAAGCCCAAGGCCGCCGGCAGGGGAGTGCCCAAAGTCGTGTTGTTCGGCGGGTTCACGGTGCTCGCGCTGGCCGTCGTCGCGGGTGTGATGTACTTCTGGCCGCTCCCGGCAAAACCGACAGAGACGGGGCCCGCGCCGGTCGAGCAGAAGGCGCCGGGCGCTCCTGAGCCAACCGCCCAGAAGCCGCCGGAGGCTGCGCCGGCAGCAGGACAACAGCCCGCGCCGCAGACGCCGCCCGTGCAATCGGCGGTCGAGAAGCCGCCCGCACCAGCCGGCGCCGGGGACAAGCCGGCGAGGAAACCGGCAACACCTCCAACCACCGCGCCCGGCGCCCGGAAGCCGGCCGAGCCGGCGGTTGATCCGAAGATCCGGGCGCGCGACCTCCCTGGCCTCTACGCGCAGGCCAAGGCGTCGATGATCAAGGGCGAGTATGCGCCGGCCATTGGCGCGCTCGAGACGATTGTCAAGATCGACCCGAAGTACATGGATGCGGCCGGCATGCTGGACACCGCGCGGGCGGGAATCCGCAACGCGGCGCAGTTGGCCGTCGATGCCGGGAACCGGGCCGAGGCCAGCGGCGATAACTCTGGTGCGCTGAAGCAGTTCGAGAAGGCGCAGCAACTCGACCCGAACGTGAGCGCGGCGGCGGACGGCATCAAGCGTGTGCGCGCTCGGATGGCCGTTGAAGGCGAGGATGCGTTCAAGCGCGCCAAGCAGTACGACGCGCTCGGCCGGGTGTCCGACGCGGTCGGGATGTACGAGAAGGCGATTCAGTTGCTGCCCCCGGACAGCCCGAACGCGAAGACCGCCAGGGAGCGAATCGCGGCGCTCAAATCGGGCGGGGCGTAGCAGGATTCTGGCTCCTGACTTCTGGCTTCTGACTCCTGTTGATGGGGGCATTCATGCTCAGGACGATTGCAGCTCTTTGCGGTACCGTGATGCTGGCCGGGACGCTGGTGGTCGCTCAGACGCCGGCGCCGGCCGCCAAGCCAGCCCCCGACGCGTGGATGGCCCGGACCACCAAGACGCCGTTCCAGACGCAGAAGGCGCCGGACGCAAGTCTGCAGATCGATGTGCCGAAAAAGGACTGGATGGCTCTACCGACCGGTGGAGCAACCGTGCTGATGGTCGCCAGCCGAAAGGGAGACGCGGTGGTGGCCATCGAGCGCTCCACCATGCGGCAGGCACTCGAAGCTGCGGACATCACGGACCTCTTCGCCCAGATTGAAACCGACGCCATCAAGGAGCGTCATCCGAAGGCCACCGACTTCCTGGCAAAGGTCATGGACTCGGGCGAGCGCCGGCTCGTGGCGGTGCAGTTCACGCGGCCGGGAGTGCTTGGCCTCGAGCGCGTTCGCCAGTACTCGATTCCGGTCGGGAAGCAGTTGTATCGCATCACGTGCGTGAGCGCCGCGGCGCAGTTTGCCGCGTACGACCCGCTGTTCTCGCACATGGCTGCGTCGTTCGCGGTGACCGCCGGATAGGGGGCAGGATGGAGGCCGTACTCGGTCAGCGGCCTGACGTGGGCACCAGGGAAAGCAGGGCCAGGTGACGAACCCCTCGAAAATCGGCCGCTACGAAATCATCGAGCGCGTGGGCCGCGGCGGCATGGGTGCCGTCTACCGCGGACGCGATACGATTCTCGATCGCGAGGTGGCCATCAAGGTGATGTCCTCCGATTTCGCTGCGGACGAGACGTCGCGGCCGCGTTTCTATCGCGAGGCCCGCGCGGCTGCCAAGCTCCAGCACCGGAACATCGTCACGATCTTCGAGTTCGGCGAGGAAGACGAAACGCCGTTCATCGTGATGGAGTTCCTGCGCGGCCAGGATCTGTCCAAACGCATGCGCACGGAGCCGCCGCTCACGCTCGAAGAGAAGATCGAGGTCATCGCCGAGTTGTGTACCGGCCTGCACTTCGCTCACGAGCAGGGTGTCATCCATCGCGATGTGAAGCCGGCCAACATCTGGCTGGTGCCCGACGGTTCGGTCAAACTCCTCGACTTCGGCATCGCCAAGTTCGCCTCGTCCACGATGACGAAGCAGGGATCGGTGTTCGGCAGCATTTCCTACATGTCGCCCGAGCAGGTGACCGGCGGCGAAGTGGATGGCCGCGCCGACGTCTTCTCCGCGGGCGTGGTGCTCTACGAGTTGCTCACAGGCAAGAAGCCGTTCGCGGGCGATTCGCCCACCGCCGTGCTCGCGCGGATCATGGACGACGAGCCGGCACCGCTGCAGGACCTCTCGCCCGAGATTCCAAGGCCGTTGATTGCGGCGCTGGCCAAGGCGCTCCAGAAGGACCGTGAGAAGCGGTACCGCCACGCGGCGGATTTCGGGGCCGACCTGCGCCTCGTGCGGTCGGCGATCGCGGCTTCCACCGACGCGATTGCGGCGGAGGTGGATTTCGCCGAGACGATGCTGTCCGACCAGAAGCCGAAGTCCGGCGACATCTCCGCGAATCAGCCGGCCGGCCAGTTCGTGGTCTCGCGGACTGCCAGCCTCCCGATGCCTGAGCCCGCGGCCGAGATCCTGCCGAAGACCGGTGGGCGGACATGGCTCGTGCCGGTCCTCGCCGTGCTGCTGGTGCTCGCCGCGGCCGGCGGGTACCTCGTCTTCGGGCGCGGTCCATCCACTTCGGACGCCGGTGAGAAGTCGACGGTCGCAGCCGCGCAGGTCGCGCTGAAGATCGAATCCGAACCAGCGGGCGTCAGCATCGTGGTGGACAACGTCGACACGGGTCGGGTGACGCCGGCTGAAATCACCGTGGGTCCTGGCCGGCTGCCGACGATACGTCTCGCGCGCGCCGGGAAGCCGCTCGTGGAAGACCGCGTGACCGCTGCCGACGTACGCGCCGGGCGATGGTACCGAAGAGTCGCCGCGGAGCCGGCGCGTCAGCCGGTCCAGACACCCCAGAACCCGCCCGCCGAGTCGAGGACGACCGTGATCGCGCGGGGAAGCTACCCGTTCGAGGTGGTGGACGAGCGGGGACGAACGGTGTCGGCGTCTTCCGATGCTCACCAGTTCTCGGTGGCCGGCCGGCGCACGCTGCGGCTGGTGAACCAGGATCACTTCCTCGATAAGGCCGTGACGGTGGATGGCAGCGGCCGACCGGTGAACGTCGAGGCGCCGGGTCTCGGTACGCTCGATCTGCGCTCGCCGTTCGAGACGTGCCGGGTGATCATCTCGGGTCGCGACCTCGGCGAGCCGCCTGTCACGGTGCAGTTGGCCGAGGGGGGCTACACGGCGCAGATGTCGTGCCCCGATGGCCAGACGCGACGCGCGTCGTTCAGGATTGCGGCAGGGCAGAAGCAGGCAGTCAGGATACAGTGAGCAGGACATGAACAGCGCACGAAGGGTGATCGCGATTGCCGGGTTGGCGCTGGCCGTGCTGGGCGGCGTTGGCTGGGCACAGGACGAGGAGTTCGCACGTCGGCAGTACGAGAGCGGCCTCGCCTTCCTGCGAGATCAGAAGTTTGCCGAGGCGCTCAAGGACTTCCAGTCGGTGGTGGACGCGTACCCGAACAGCCGCGTCGCGTCCGCTGCGCTGCTGCAGATCGCCACCTACCAGCTCGATACCGCCGGTGACGTGGCGGCGGCGCAGGTGGCCATCGACACGATCCAGAAGAAGTACGCGACGTCGGAGAGCGCGCCAATGGCCCTCGTGATGGCCGGGCGCGTCGTGATCGCCAAGGGGCGGACTCCGGCGGAGGTCGAGACGGCGCTGGCGAGTTACGAGCGCGTGTCGCGGCTGTTCCCGGGGGCGGATGCGGTGCCGGCGGCTGTCTACCAGGCTGCCGAGGCGCTGCGCCTGGTTCATCGCGAGGACGAGGCCGCCCTCCGCTATCGCCAGGTGTCCACCGACTACCCACAGTCGGCGTGGGCCCCGCGCGCGCTGCTCGGCGAGGCGCGGTGCCTCGTGATCACGGGCAAGCCCCTCCGTGCGATGGAACTGCTGCAGCGTGTGCGGCAGCGCTTCGGCGCCACCCCGGAGGCCGTCACCGCCGTCTCCTGGAACACCATTCTCTATCGCCTGTACCTGCGCGCGCCGTCGCAGCCGCCGTATGCGTATTCGGGCCGCGCAATCGCCGGCACGGCCGGTAAGATCAAGGACATCGAGATGCTGGCCGTCGACCCGCATGGCACGGTCCTGGCGGCCACCCGGAGCGCGATCATCCCGTTCGACCCGCTGGGCAAACCGCTGCCGCTCATATCGGCGAACGAGTGCCGTGGCGTGACGTTCGACCGGGCCGGCCGACCGGTCGTGTTTCACCGCGGCGGCGTGCTGATGCCGGGCGGAGCGTCGGTCCTGCTGGCCGTTCCCAAGCCCGACGGCTCGCTGCGTGCGTTCGACGAGATTCCGGCCGGCGTCCAGACGTCGCTCGGCGACCTGCTGGTCGCGGACAAGAACGCGAAGACGATCGTGCGATTCGCGGCGGGCGGACGCTACCTCGGGTCGTACGCCACCCTCCTGCCCGCCCGGATGGTGATCGACGACACCGATCGCGTGATCGCACTCGATCAGGACGACAGTGTGGCGATCCTGGAGGCCGACGGGCGGCTGCGGGTGAAGATCCCGGCGCGCGGGCAGGGCTACACATTCGACCGGCCGCTCGACGTGTCCGTCGACGCCTTCGGCCACGTCTACGTGCTCGATCGCGGCCAGGTCTTCGTCTTCACGAACCAGTTGCAGCCGAGACTGCTGTCCTCGTTCAGCGTGCCGGCGAAGATGCCGGGCAACTTCCGCAAGGCGAAGTGCTTCGGCCTCGATGGCGCGGCGCGTTTGTATATCTACGACGACGACGCCGAGAAGATTCAGGTGTACCAATGATGCCCCTTCGACATCGAGCCGTTCTGGTGACGATGGTCCTGGCGGTCCTGGGGACGGCTTCGTGGTCCGCGGCGCAGGTGGCCACGCCCGAATCGCAGTTAGCCGATGCCAAGCGTCTGTTCGACGCCACGAACTACGAGGGTGCTGCGGCGGCGCTCGACACGCTCGTGACCGCTCTCGAACCGCAGTCGGGCAAGGACGCAGCCATCGTGAAGGTCCTGACGATCGCGCTCGAGCTTCGGGCGCGGGCGCGGTTCTTCCTCGGCAACGCGGAGGGGGCCCGGTCGGACTTCCGCGCGCTGTTCAAGCTGTCCCCGGGCTACACGCTGACGACGCAGGTGTCGTCGCGCGTGCGTGCGGTGTTCGATGAGATCCAGAAGACGACGGTGGGGAAGATCGTGCTCAACCTCACGCCCGTCGACGCCGAATTGGCGCTCGACGGGGCGCCGTTCACCGCGGCGCCAGGTTCGATTCCGATCGTCGCCGGCACGCATACGTTGAGCGGCAAGCGCGCCGGATGCCGTTCCGCCGCGCAGTCGTTCACGGTGGCACCGAACGCCACGACCGAGGTGGTGCTGGCGCTCGAGCGGATCTCCGCGTCGCTCGCGCTCGTCACGTCGCCACCGGGAGTGGACGTGCTGGTCGATGGCGTGTCGCGCGGCCGTACCGAGGCCGGTCCCCAGCCTCCACAGTGGGTCGAATCGGTGGCCAAACTGGGGGTGCCGGCGAGCGACGTATCCAAACCGCTCATCCTCGATGACCTCGGTCAGGGCACGCACATGATCGAGTTCCAGCGGGAGTGCCACACGAAGGCCGAGCGCCGGGTGGTCATCGACAAGCCCGCCGACTTCCGCCTCGATCCGGTCAAGATCGAGCGGGCGATCGCGTCGATCTATCTCGACTCGAAGGCGAGCGGCGTGACGGCGCTGCTCGATGGCGCGCCCAAAGGCACCGTGCCGCTCTCGCTGGACGACGTGTGCGAGGGAAGCCACGTCGTCGAACTGCGATCGCCCTGGGGGCGCTACGTCGAGCGCGTGACCACGAAGACGGGCGACAAGCTGACGGTACAGGGGGTGATCAAGCCGGCGGTGGCGCTCCTGTCGGTGACCGGCCTGCCAGAGGGCTACCGGGGCACGGACCTTCGGCTGGACGTCGAGCGCGCGTTGACCGGTGCGAAGTCGATGACCTTCTTCGCCCCGCCCGCGGACAAGGTGCAGCAGGCCATGCGCGCCGAGTCGCTGTCGCCGGGCTGGCTGGCCTTCGACCGGTGGCGTCGTCCGATTCGGCCCGCGGCTGCCGCCATCACGCCGTCGGCGCGGCTCGAAATCTCGAGGAGGCTCGCCAAGACGCTCGAGGTGCAGGGGCTCGCGGAGCTGACGGCACGCCCTGGCGGTGACCGGAACGACTTCTTCCTGACGGTGCTGTCCAGTGAGAGCGCCGAGCCCGACGTGTTCGAACTGACGCTCGACGAGCCGGCGTCGACTGGTGCGGCCGTCACGCGCCTCGATACGCTGCCCGGCATGTATCGTCCAACGTCGGGCCTCACCGTCGTCGATGTGCTCGACGTCACCGGCGGAGTGGTGGTCGGTGTCGAGAACACAGTGGCCGCAGCGGCCGGCTTCGTGGCGGGCGACGTCATCACCGGGATGGGCGATCAGCCCGTGACCGACGGCACCTCCTTCAACACGATGGTCACGCAGCGCAAGGCCAACGACAAGCTGGCCATCACCGGGAAGGACCGGGCTGGCGCACCCAAGCAGGGGGAGTTGATGGTGATGCTCGCGCCGCGGCTGGTGGCGATGAACGACCAGTCGCTGGCGTTCAACGCGCTGGCACTCTCGCTGCGTGCCCAGTTGGCGCCCGGTGGCGGCGATCTCGCCGCCGAACCGGTGACGCGCCTGAACCTCGCGGTTGCGCTGATGCGGCTGGGGAACTGGACTGCCGCGCGGGCCGAGCTCGAGAAGGTCCACCTGACGGCTGGTCCCGGCGTGTCGAACGGGACCGTCCAGTACCTGCTGGGGCTGTGCCACGAGGCGCTCGGCCAGGCGGCCGAGGCCGAAAGGGCCTGGCGTGCAGCCGCGACCGACGCGGACGCGCTGCTCACCGAGGAAGGGCCCTCAATCAAGGAACTGGCGGAACGGAAGCTCGCCGGCGGCGGACGGCAGTAGAGACGAAGGCGCCAGACCCGGGCGCCTTCGAGGGACCTGAGCCCTCCGGGACGCGCCGATTCGGGCGAGTCTCTTGCATTGCGCGAATGACCGTGCTATATTCGTCAGGTTCTCCGGCGCTAGGAAACCCTATCTAGCGTCTGGACCGCGCGAAGCGGGCGGCCAGGACACGAACGTCGCGGTGTCCGGCACCCCTTCCTTTCGAGGTTTTGCTCGTTTTCGTGACGATGCCAAGGCCTGCGGCGTTACAACAATTTCCTATAGGGTAACCGTTCCGGGTGCCAAGCGCCGGCCAGAGAATGCCGGCAGCCGCTTCTAGGCCTGGGACAACGTAAGGCCAGTCTCGCCGAAGCTCGCGTCGCGGGCGCCGGCGGACGGCCGTTCTCGTTGGGGGAGCCGCGAACCATTGTGTTCGCCAGCCGCGAGCGGCGGCAGCGTTTCCCGAGGACGGAGTGACCGTGCCGACTATTAGCCAGCTGGTTCGCAAAGGCCGCGCGAATATCGCGGTCAAGACCAAGAGCCCCGCCCTGCAGGACAACCCGCAGAAGCGCGGTGTGTGCGTGCGCGTGTTCACCCAGACGCCCAAGAAGCCGAATTCGGCCCTCCGCAAGGTCGCCCGCGTCCGGCTCACCAACGGGATCGAGGTCACGACCTATATCCCTGGTGTCGGGCACAACCTGCAGGAGCACTCGCTGGTGCTCATCCGCGGCGGACGCGTCAAGGACCTCCCGGGCGTGCGCTACCACGTGGTGCGCGGAACGCTCGACGCGGTCGGCGTGCAGGGCCGCAAGCAGGGCCGGTCGAAGTACGGCGCCAAGCGGCCGAAGGCGTAGAAGGGGCAGGCCCGGTGCCGGCGACGCCGATGGGTGTCACCGCCGCCGAACGGGCGACCACGAGGGTCGCCCCTACGTGGACCGCGGCCACGATTCTGACTAGCGTAAGAGAGCCATATGCCACGCAGACGAGAGATTGCCAAGCGGGAAATTGCGCCTGATCCGGTCTACAGCAGCGCGCTGGTGACGAAGTTCGTCAACACCGTGATGAACGCCGGCAAGCGGAGCACGGCGGAGCAGATCCTGTACCGCAGCTTCGACATCATCAAGGAGCGGACCGGCGACGACCCGCTCAAGGTGTTCAAGAAGGCGGTCGACAACGTCAAGCCGACGCTCGAGGTCAAGTCCCGCCGCGTGGGCGGCTCGAACTACCAGGTGCCGATCGAGGTCAACCCGAATCGCCGCCTGTCGCTCAGCATTCGCTGGCTCGTCGGCTACGCCCGGTCGCGTGGCGACGGCAAGACGATGGAAGAGAAACTGGCCAACGAGTTCATGGATGCGGCCAATCTTCGCGGCGGCGCCGTGAAGAAGCGTGAGGACACGCACCGCATGGCCGAAGCCAACAAGGCGTTCGCGCACTATCGCTGGTAGTACTGCCGATGCCTCGTTCAGTCCCGCTCGATCGCACTCGGAATATCGGCATCATGGCGCACATCGATGCCGGTAAGACCACCACCACGGAACGGATCCTGTTCTACACCGGGATTACGTACAAGATTGGTGAGGTCCACGAGGGCACGGCCGTCATGGACTGGATGGAGCAGGAGCAGGAACGCGGCATCACGATTACCTCTGCCGCCACTACCTGCCTGTGGCGCGATCACCGCATCAACATCATCGACACGCCCGGCCACGTGGACTTCACGGCGGAAGTCGAGCGGTCGCTGCGCGTGCTCGACGGTGCGGTGGCTGTGTTCGACGCGGTCTCGGGCGTTGAGCCGCAGTCGGAAACGGTCTGGCGCCAGGCCGACAAGTACCGGGTCCCGCGCCTCTGCTTCGTCAACAAGATGGACCGCGTTGGCGCCGACTTCCGTGCCACGCTGGAGCAGATCGAGCGCAAGCTGCAGGCGAACCCGGTCGCGGTTCAGCTCCCGATCGGCTCAGAGGAACACTTCGCCGGCGTCATCGACCTCATCGGCATGCGGGCCATCCGCTACAAGGACGAGACGCTCGGCGCCGAGTACCTCGTCGACGACATCCCCGCCGATCTGCTCGACGAAGCCAAGCACTACCGCGAAATCCTCATCGAGAAAGCCACCGAGACCGACGACGCGCTGCTCGAGAAATACGTGGCCGGCGAGCCGATCAGCGAGGATGAGATTCGCGCGGCCATCCGCACGCGTTCCACCCGGTCGGTCCGCCACGAGAAGCGCCCGTTCGTGCCGGTCATCTGTGGTTCCGCCTTCAAGAACAAGGGCGTGCAGCCGCTGCTCGACGCGGTCGTCGACTTCCTCCCGTCGCCGCTCGACATTCCCGCGGTGATTGGCCTCGACCCGCGCAAGACCGAGGAAGTCCAGGTGGAGCGTCCGGCCGACGACTCGGCGCCGTTCTCCGCGCTGGCGTTCAAGATCATGACCGACCCGTTCGTCGGCCAGTTGGCGTTCATCCGGGTGTACTCCGGCGTGATGTCGTCCGGCTCGATGGTCTACAACGCGACGAAGGGCAAGACCGAGCGTGTTGGCCGCCTCCTCAAGATGCACGCGAACAAGCGCGAGGAGATCAAGGAGGTCTACGCGGGCGACATCGCCGCCGCCGTGGGTCTCCGGAGCGTGACGACGGGCGACACGATCTGCGACGAGAAGAAGCCGGTCGTGCTCGAGTCGATGGTCTTCCCCGAGCCGGTCATCACGCTGGCGATCGAGCCGCGCACCAAGGCCGACCAGGAGAAGCTCGGTCAGGGACTCGGCAAGCTGCAGGCCGAGGACCCGACCTTCCGCGTCCAGACCGACGTCGACACGGGCCAGGTCGTCATCCGCGGCATGGGCGAGCTCCACCTCGAGATCATCGTCGATCGCCTGAAGCGCGAGTTCGGCGTCGAGGCGAGCGTCGGCCGGCCGCAGGTCGCCTACAAGGAAACGCTCACGCAGCCGGCGCAGGCTGAAGGGCGCTACGTGCGCCAGACGGGCGGCCGCGGGCAGTACGGCCACGCGAAGATCCGCCTCACGCCGCGCAAGCCCGGCGAGGGCTTCGAGTTCGTCAACGCGATTGTCGGCGGCGCGATCCCGCGCGAGTACATCAAGCCCGTCGAAGAGGGCATCCGCGAGGCGCTGTCCGCCGGCGTGCTGGCCGGCTATCCCGTCGATGACGTCGGCGTGACCCTGTACGACGGCTCGTACCACGAGGTGGATTCGTCGGAGCTCGCATTCAAGATTGCCGGCTCGATGGCCTTCAAGGAAGCCGCGAAGAAGGCGGGGCCGGTGCTGCTCGAGCCCGTGATGAAGGTCGAGGTGGTGGTGCCCGAGGAATACATGGGCGACATCATGGGCGACCTCAGTGCCCGTCGCGGCCGGATCGTGTCAATGGAAGCGCGCGGTGGCACGCAGATCGTCAACGCGCGAGTGCCACTGTCCGAGATGTTCGGGTACGCCACCGACCTTCGGTCGCGCACCCAGGGTCGTGCCACCTACACGATGCACTTCGAACGCTACGAACAGGCGCCCCAGAACGTGAGCGAGGAAGTCGTCGCACGGATCCAGGGCAGATAAGCGGAGACATACTTCGATGGCGAAAGAAAAATTTGACCGCTCGAAACCGCACGTGAACGTTGGGACGATTGGCCACATCGACCACGGCAAGACCACCTTGACGGCGGCGCTGACGAAGGTGGCGGCGGACAAGGGGTGGGCGAAGTATGTGTCGTAT
>DASXVO010000062.1 GCA_036504215.1 Vicinamibacterales bacterium
CTAGTGAGGGCGGCCCGAGGGTTCGGGCGCTTCGGTAGAAGAGGTCCGCGTCGACGTCGTCGCCCGCGCGCCCGCTGGGTATTCCTCGGAAGGACGCTGCGCCGCCCTGCGGCTGCGTGCCGACCGCCGCCGCCACTGACGCTCGTAGTCGCGGGCGACGTCGATTCCGCCCACCCCGAAGGCGATCGCCGCTGCGGCCGCCGCCGAGGCGACCACCGCGATGAAGCCGGCGTTGACGATGTTGGGCGCGACGCCCAACTGGTCCAGGGCCATGAACACCGACAGTGCGATCACCGCGGCGCGGACCCCCTTGGCGACCCAGGCACTGCTTACGTTCGCCACCAGCTCGGAGAGCACCCTGGCGACGGGGATGGCGATGGCCACGATCAAGGCGGCGACAAATACCCGCGGCACGTACCCGATGATCCGGTTGATGCCCGACGAGAGTGCGGCGAGTCGAAGCGCCTGGGCCGTCAGGGAGAAGGTGACGAGCATGCCCAGCCAGAACACGGCCCTGCCCGTTGTCCGGGAAGCCGAGAGACGGGTCGCGCCCGCCTGTGGCTGCATGTGGCGGGCGACGAACGCATCGAACTGCGCGCGGCCGAGCAGCCTGGCAACGACGGAGCCGAGGACTCTCGAGAGAAGGTAGCCGACCAACAGGACGATGACCGCCGAGACGAGGTTGGGCAGGTACGCCGTCATCTGGCCCACCCCTGTCGCGAAGTAATTGCGAATCTGTTCGAGCATCGAGTTTCTTCCTCCCCGTTCACCTCCAAATAGGTGCGCTCGACGCAGGCGGCAAATCCGGCGGGGCGCCAGGCGCTCTGCCATCCAGCCACGGGATCCGCGCGACGGCTCGGGCGACTGGCTGGCAAGAGGCTCCGCGGATCCACCACGTGGATGACTTCCGAAGCAAACCGGAGGCTGCCGGCTCGGCCTCGGGCTTCATCGGATTCGCGCGCAGCGTGGCCGGGCGGTTGGTTCGCGAAGTCGTCGCGGAAGGAGCGGCGCAACCAGGCGTGACCTCCGTTCCGCGCCGGCGCAGGACGACCGGAGGATGACCAAGCAGTTGAGAGCCATCCCTCGAGACGGCTGGGCAAGGCGCTGCAGTCGCCGCAGTCCGTCCAGGAGGAGCTCAAGTCGGCGCTCGGGCCCGCGGCGGGAAAGTCCGATGGCGCGTTCCGTGGTGCCTTTGGCAAGGCCGAGCAGACCCCTGAGTCCAGGTGCCTTCACTCGGGCCCCTTCGCGGGCGGGGCTCGCCGTCGGCATACGAACTGGGCGGAAATCCGTTAGGACTTCTTTTTCTTCGAAGGTCTCGACTTGCCCGAGCTGTTGAGGGCGACCGCCTGGCGAACGAGCGCCTTGAAGGCGGACTCGTCGACTTCCTCTCCTTCGTGGATGTCGATCGCGCGGCGCGCCTTTCCCTCGAGACTCGAGTTGAAGAGACGAGCCGGATCCTTCAGGGACGCGCCCTTGGCGAAGGTGAGCTTCACGACGCTCTTGTAGGACTCGCCAGTGCAGACGATGCCGTCGTGCGACCAGACCGGAGTGCCCATCCACTTCCACTCCTCGACGACGTCCGGGTCTGCTTCCTTGACGAGCTTGCGCATTCTGCCGAGGGTTTCCCCGCGCCAGTCCCCGAGGTCGGCGATTCTTTTCGAGATGAGCTCCGATGCCGACTGGCCTTCGCTCGCGCCTGACTT
>DASXVO010000063.1 GCA_036504215.1 Vicinamibacterales bacterium
GATTACCAGCGTCAGTACGAGCCGATCCTCTATGGCTGGAAGGAGGGCACGGATCACTTCTGGTGCGGCGCCCGTGACCAGGGTGATGTCTGGCTCGTGAAAAAGCCGGTCTCGAACGACCTGCACCCGACGATGAAGCCCGTCGAATTGGTGGAGCGCGCGGTCCGGAACAGCAGCAAAAACCGGGATACGGTGCTTGATCCCTTCGGCGGATCGGGATCGACGCTGATTGCCTGCGAGAGGTCCGGCCGCCAGGCGCGCGTAATTGAACTTGAACCGAAGTACTGCGACGTCATCGTCCGGCGCTTCCAGGAGTATGCCGGCAAAACCGCGACGCTGGAAACCGATGGCCGGGACTTTGCCGACGTTGCGGCGGAGCGCTTGGGAGTGGCCACATGAATCGAACGCTGCCACCGGGAGTTGGCCCAGATCGAAGCGGAGATCCGATCCGGCAATCCCGACATCCAGGGCCTCTGCCTGGCACTGTCGGACTGGTCCGCCGAGTTACGCATCCTTAAGAACCTCCCATGGAAAACCACGTTCTACTTCAAGTCCTGATCGCCGCCATCGGTCTGGTGTCCGGTCTGATCGGCGCGTATGTCAGCCTGCAGAATCGTGCGCTGCTGGCGGAGGTGCGCCGCGAGCTTGCTGAGTTGGAGAACCGCATCATCACGCGCATTAACGGAACGTACGTGAGGCGGGGCGAATGTGAGCTCCGCGAGGAGCTCGTTCACGAAAGGCTCACGGCAATCGCCGACGAGGTGAGGAACAGAAACGCCGCCGGTTCGTAAGGCCGGCGGCGGTAGCGCGCTGGAGTTGTTACTGGCTCACGCGGTAGGCGCGCGCGCCACTCTCGGACTTGAAGGACTCGACTTTGATGCCCATCTTCTTGGAGAGGCCGCCAGAGATGAAGCCGCGGACGCTGTGCGCCTGCCAGCCGGTGGCGGACATGATGTCGGCGAGCGTGGCGCCTTCCGGGCGGCGGAGCATGTCGAGTACGATGGCTTTCTTGCTGCCCTCGCGCGCCCCTTTGGGCCCCGTGGCGTCGTCTTTGGGCGTGGCCTCCTTGGTCGCCTTGGCCTTCTTCGGCGCGGCGGGGGCCGCGTGTTGCGCGGGGGCGGGCGTCAGTGCTTGGACTGCCTTCCAGATACGGGCGGCCGCCGTCTTGCGGTCCGTGAACTTCTTGACCGGCTTCAGCGTGTCGAAGGGCACCACGCCGGCGAAGTTGTTCCAAACGTCGACGAAGCGGCCGATCGGCCACTGGCTGGTCAGCTTGGCCAGTTCCTTCTCGCTGGCAAAGGTCCCTTCGGTGCTTCCGATGCGGTGGTTCAGCGCATCCTCGTACTCGGCAAACGCCGTGATGTTGTTCTCGGTGTCGATCGTGAAAGTGGTCATGTTTGTTCTCCTGGTCTATCGATTCATGCCGGCGAGCTTGCCGTCGGCGGTTAGGTGCAAGTTCTTGAGATAGCCGCTGGCCAGGCGTGCCCAGCCAAACGGCGTCGAAATTTCGTGACGGGCGGCGATGCGGCTCAACTTCAGCCGGTGCGTACCGTTGTCGAACTCCTTCTTGAGGTGGCCCCAGCGGTCGAGCGCCCAGCCGTTCCGCGTGGCCCAGGCAGTGAGTTCGTCGCGGGTCATGGTCAGTACTCCAGACCCTTGGCGTCGACGGCGCTGCGGTCGCCGAGGCTGGCCAGGACGTAGGCGAGTTCCTCGGTCACGCGGCCGAGGTCGCCGGCGTACCCCCAGTTGGCGGGCTCCTGCGCCTGGCTCGCTTTGTGCTGCTCCAGGCGGCTGGCGATGCGCTTGAGCAGGTCGGCGCATTCGGCGTGGCGCGCGGCGTAGGTTTCCGCGGCGGTCTGCTTGGTGGACTTGGTGGTGCGTTGCATCGAACACATGAATCGCTTCGGTGCGGCGAGATAGCAAGGGAATCCTCAGAAGAATCTTCGAGGCGATTGTCAGGCGAAGGAACCGATGTACACGGACCAACAATTGCAGGCGCTGCGCGATGCTCTGGCCAACGGGGTGCGTCGAGTTCGCTTCGGTGACCGGGAGATCGAGTACCGGACCGTCGAGGAACTGAAGGAAGCGATCGCCGCCGCCGAGGCAGACGTGACGAAAAACAGCGGCGTGCCGGTGATCCGGCAGATCCGCGTGCAGACGCAAAAGGGTTTCTGAAGACAGTGGGATTCTGGAATCGACTCCGGGCGGCATTGCCCGGGTTGCGCGCCGCATCCGATTACGAGGCGGCTGCTGCGACTCGGCGCACCACCGGCTGGGCACCGTCCACGGGCGACATCAACACGCTCGTCTTTCAGAGCGGGGACACGTTGCGGTCGCGTTCGCGGGACATGGTGCGCCGGAACCCCTGGGCCACGAACGCCCTCGATGCGTTCATCGGAAACTGCATCGGCACTGGCATCAAGCCGCAGTCGCAGCATGCGGACGCGGCGATCAAAGAGCAGATCCAGTCGTTGTGGCTGCGGTGGACGGACGAAGCTGATGCCTCCGGCCTGACGGATTTCTACGGGCTGCAGTCGCTTGCCTGCCGGTCGGTGATGGAAGCGGGCGAGTGCTTCGTCCGTCTGCGCCCGCGACTGCCGAAGGATGGGCTGTCAGTGCCGCTGCAGCTTCAGGTCCTCGAAGCCGAGCATCTGCCGACGAATGAGACGCGGAAGCTGGAGAGCGGGAATTACGTTCGTGCCGGCATTGAGTTCAACGGGATTGGGAAACGAGTCGCTTATCGCCTCTACCGTGAACATCCTGGCGACGCTCTGAATCCGATGGCCTCAACCGAACTGGTGCGGGTGCCCGCGGAATTCGTCCTGCATTTGTTCCGGCCACTGCGGCCTGGCCAATTACGCGGTCAGCCTTGGCTGACGCAGGTGCTCGTCAAGCTCTATGAGCTCGACCAATACGACGACGCCGAGCTCGTCCGCAAGAAGACAGCGGCGATGTTCGCCGGCTTCGTCACGAAGAACGCCCCGCAGGATTCGTTACTGGGCGAGGCGAATCCGGACTCGACGGGCGCGGCCTTGGCGGGCCTCGAGCCGGGAACGCTTCAGGTTCTGCTGCCTGGCGAGGACGTGAAGTTCTCCTCTCCCGCTGATGTGGGTGCCACGTACGAGACGTTCATGCGCGTGCAGTTGCGCTCGATCGCGGCGGGCATGGGAATCACCTATGAACAACTGACCGGCGATCTCACCGGCGTGAACTACTCCTCGATCCGGGCGGGCCTGCTGGAATTCCGCCGGCGATGCGAACAGTTTCAGCACCAGGTGATCGTGTTCCAGATGTGCCGCCCAATCTGGCAGGCCTGGATCGACGCGGCGGTGCTGAGCGGCGCCCTGCCGAAGGCGCAGGACCTGACGCCTTACTACGGCGTGAAATGGATTCCTCCCGGCTTCGCTTGGGTCGATCCGCTGAAGGACATCAAGGCGCAGATCATGGCCGTGCGCGCGGGCTTCAAGAGCCGAGCCGAGGTCGTCTCCGAACAGGGCTACGACGCGGAAGGGATCGACCGCGAGATCGCCGCCGACAATGCGCGCGCCGACTCACTCGGCCTCGAATATGACTCCGATCCACGAAAGGAACCGAATGCACCCGCTACCGCATCTGGCGACTCGAATCTTTGATACCCCGTTGCTGATCGCGCCGCAGAAGCTCGAGGTCATCCTCGCGGCGCTCGCACCTCGGCTCGGGATTGAAGTGCCGCCGGTGGCGGCCGCCGCCGCGACCGAGCGGGCCGCGCGGAAGCCATACGAAGTATCGCCGGAAGGTATCGCCATCATCCCGGTCGAAGGGACGCTGGTCCACAAGACTCGCGGGTTGGACGCCTTGTCGGGGCTACGGTCCTACGTGGACATCCAGCAGGAGATTGAAGACGCTGCAACGGACCCCGCGATCAAAGGGATCCTGCTCGAAATCGATTCACCTGGTGGCGAGGTGGCCGGCGCCTTTGATGTGGCCGACACAGTGTATTCGGCGCGCGCGATGAAACCTCTCTTCGCTGTTGCCAACAACGACGCCTTCAGCGCCGCGTACCTGCTGGCGTCCGGAGCCCAGCGCATTTACGTCAGCCGTACCTCCGGTGTCGGCAGCGTTGGCGTCATCGTCAGCCACCTCGACATGAGCGTCAGCGACGAGAAGATGGGCTACCGCTACACGATCGTCAGCGCCGGTGCCCGCAAGGCCGACTTCAATCCACACGCGCCGCTCAGCGACGAGGCGAAGGGCATCCTCGAAGGCGAGATCGCCCGCACCTACGGGTTGCTCGT
>DASXVO010000064.1 GCA_036504215.1 Vicinamibacterales bacterium
CCGACCCGGTTCGAGCAGGTGAACCAGTCGCGCTCCGAGCGCGGCGTCATCCGCGGGCTGCACTTCCAGTGGGATCCCCCCCAGGGCAAGCTGATGCGGGTGGTCTCGGGCCGGGCGTTCATGGTCGCCGTGGACATCCGCCCGGGCTCACCAACGCTGGGCAAGCATGTGTCGCTCGAGGCGTCCGGCGAGGAGCCGGTCCTGTTCTGGGCGCCGGCTTCGTTCGCTCGCGGGTTCGCCGTCCTCAGCGATATCGCCGAGATCGAGTACTTCTGCACGGCGACCTACAACCCGGCCGCGGAGTCGGGCATCAGGTGGGATGACCCGGCGATCGGGATCGAGTGGCCCGTCGGGGAGGCGAACCTGTCGGCGAAGGACGCGGGTGCGCAGAAATTGGCGGACTGGCTCAAGCGCACCGAGGCCGACGTCTTGCGTCGTGCGGCACCCGGGGGCCGTTGATCGAGCGTGGAAACAGCATCGATTCCCCGTGCGCAAGCGGCGGGACCGATACCTTGGGTTCTGTCCGGTGCGGTTTCGGGCGCATAGCGTCATCTCGTCGTGCGCCGCGGGCGCGTCGATGGACCGAGTGGGGGAGATGCACTACAAGTCAGCCGGGATCGGGGACTCCGTTTCGTTCACCTACCCGGGCGAGCAATGTGTGGCGCCGTGAAGGCCATGCGGGTCCTCATTCCCTATCCACTCCTCGGGCTGCTCGCGTCGCTGCTGGTGCTGGTCGTAGGTCTGGTCCATATCGGTGTCGCGACCATCGAGATGATCAGCGCAGGTTTCACGCTAGGCAGGCGGGCACCGCTGAGAGCGCTCGGCTCCATCCCCGGCCCAGCTCACCCACCGGTGCGCGCGTATCCACAGATCTCTCCCTCTGACGAGCGACCGAAGTGACAGCCAACGGCCTCCTGCTGGCAGCTCCGCGGCGCTCGGCGGCAGCCCTCGCACCCGCCACGGCAATTGCCCTCATCCTCTACCTGCCGCTCGAGCCGGCGATCCTCTCAGCGATTCCCGGCGGCGCCTACTGGGTGCTACGTCTGTTGCCGGACGCTGCTGTCGCGCTGCTCGCGGCCATGACGCTGATTCTCGACGGCAGTCGGCCCGCGAGACCGACGAAGGTTATCTGGGCCACTGCCGCGATCGTTGTCGCGTTGGTGGTGGCAAATTGGGCGCGAGGCATCGAGCCGACCGTGTCGATTAATGCGGCTCGGGTGCTGATTCGATACATGGTCATGGCGTTTCTCATCTGGCGATGGTGGAGCACCAGCTGGGCCTCGCCGCGGGCGTTCGGTCTGGCATTGGTGGCGGCCGGTGCCATTCAGGCCGGCCTCGGCATCGCCGAGGGATTGCCGTCATGGCTCGATACCCTTACGTCGGGTCGTCCGTTCACGCCGATCGACGGCACGATGGGGCGTTATGACCGGTATGG
Source organism: Vicinamibacterales bacterium (assembly GCA_036504215.1). NCBI lineage: Bacteria > Pseudomonadati > Acidobacteriota > Vicinamibacteria > Vicinamibacterales > Vicinamibacterales bacterium. Next base: position 1,436 of record DASXVO010000064.1, read on the forward strand.
CATGTTCATGACGGCCCTCGCCCTGGTCCTGATCGCAGCCACTTCGCGAGGTCTCACGTGGCGGCTCGGCATGGGGATTGCGGTCGCACTCCTGTGCCTGTCACTTTCGGCAAGCCGTCAGGCAGAGCTCGGGCTCGCGGTAGCCGCCGCATCTATCGCGCTCATCACAGCGATGACCCGGCCGACGCGCCTCGTGGCCGGCGGCGCAGCGGTGGCGGCCGTCCTATTGGTCCTCCTGTCACCCGCACGCATCGCTCCGCCTGCGGGCGGCGCCGAGATCCCGCCCCCGGGCACCGGCGAGGCAGCATCGGCTGGGGGACTTTCACCAAGCCCATCCGAAGTCCCAGTGAGCACCTCCAAAGGCTCCTCCACCCTGTCGATAGATCCGAATGGCAACTTCCGCTTGTACCTCAATCTCAACCTAACGCCATGGTCCGTGACACAGAATCCCGTCTTGGGATTGGGTCCCGGCAGCCACGTGAACCCGGATCCTGAAACGCCGCTCGCGAACCATGTCGAGCGGGATGGGATGGACTGGGCATACGCTGTCGCATTCATGAACGACTCAAACTACGCGTCGCTCGTGATCCAGTTCGGAATGCCGATTGCACTGTTGTTCCTGGCCGTCGTCGTCCGCGCGATCAGTCTGGCTGCTGGACGAACTCGCAAGTCCGGCGACGTGGCTGTTGCCTTCGCATTCAGCTACGGCGTCGCCGTCGCGGTCGCCGCCTTCTTCGGGCCTGCCTTCGAAATCCGCACGGTCTCGGCCCCCCTCTGGATCGGATTCGCCGTGGCGCTAGTGCCCTATCTCGTATCCACCCGCGAGGAGGGATGATGCCCGGCCGCGTCGCTCGCTGGCCTGTGCTCGTTCTGGCAGGCGCAAGCCTCGTCATGCTCGGCGCGCTGCTCTACGTCGGTCGGTGGCTGATGTTCTGGTGGGACGAGTGGGCTTTCATCTTTGACAGGCCTGATCCGACGGCTCGGTCCCTTCTGGCCCCGTTTTTCGACACGTTCGTCGCAGTCCCGGTCGTCGTCTACCAAGCCCTTCTCGCCGCTTTCGGGATGCGGACTTACGTGCCGTATTTGCTGGTCGATTGGGCCGCGCACTTCGCTATCGCCTTCCTCCTGTACCGGACCGTGAGCCGCCGATCCGGCGTCTTCCTCGGGCTCGCTGCAGGGATCTCGGTCATCTTCCTCGGGAGTGGCTTCGAGGTGCTGCTGCAACCGTTCCAGATCCAGTTCCAGTTCGCGATCGTGAGTGGCCTCCTGACGATCGATCAGATCGACACAGGCAGGCGCAGGGTCGCGTCAATCGCCCTCGTGTTCGGCGTTGCGTCGTCCGGCCTTGGCGTGATCTTCGCGGGGTTGGTCGCACTTTGGGGGATCCTCCGACGCGACGGGGCGACCGTGTTGGCGGCGATGCCCGGGATTGCGGTGTACGCCGCATGGTTCTTCACGTGGGGTCGAGAGAGCGGACAGTTGGCTGGTCCCAGACTCGGCGCACTCGACGCTGGTTATTCCGTCGTATACGGTATTGGGGCGGCGTTGTCGGGCGTCATCGGCCTTCCACCTGCTCGCTTCGCGATCGTGGGGATCGCGCTTGCGACGGCCGTGCTCATCGGCGGCGGGATCCTTGCCAGGCGCGGCTACCGGCCGGATCCGCTCGCAGTTGCGGCGATTGCCGCGCTGGCCGCCGAGCAAGTCCTACGGGCGATCCACCGTGGTCAATTTGGTGTTGAGTACGGCGCGCGATCCGGGTACGTTTACGCGGGCAGCATTTTCGTATGGCTCGCGATCTCCGGCCTGATCGGGGGGCGGCTTTCGAATCGTCGAGCCGCATCCATACTCATAGCGATCTTGATCGTACCTATGGTCCTCGGGAATATGCGCCAGTTCGCTGGCGCTGCTGTCCAGCACCGAACGTGGCGGGCGACGGAGCTCGCCGAGCTTCGGCTCATAGAGTCGTTACGCTCGGACCCCCGCCTCGCACTGGATGTCCAGCCCGACGACACGCGCGCGATCGGCATAACAGCTCGATCCTATCTCTCTGCGATCGACCGGTTTGGCCGACCCACACTCGAGTACGACTGGCAACCCTTCATCGATCCTGCGGCCGTCGAAGCTGCGCGACGAAGGTTGTTGCCCGAATCGCCATAACAAGACTTGATGAGTCCGCAGACTCCGACAGCTCGCTGGTTGGCAACAAGACTCACGCGGTTCCGGCCAGGTGTGGCCGCCTCGTCACTTTTGGTGTTTCCGCGCACGCCACCAGACCGTTTCACCCCGGGCGGATCATCGCCCGTCACGGGCCGGGCGATGCGATAACTGCCGATACCGCAGGGATTTGCGCTGCTGCCGCTCGTAGGCGTGTTCAGCGCCGTACTGGTCTTCGGCGCACGGATAGAAGTGCTCATCCTGCGCCACGGTGACGTGCCCTTCTGGCGGCACCCAACGCCACCAGAGTGGCGTAGACGAAGAGGAAGACGATCGCACCGGCGACTGGACCAAGCGTCGGGACCATCGCAGGGAACAGCACTGCAGCGACGGCGGCCACGACGCCTGCCATCAGGGGCATGGAAGATGCGCGCGCGAGGCGACTCTCGGAGATCCGACGCTTCACCTCGAGCCAGTAGACAAGCAGGACGAGCGCGCTGCTCACGATCGAGGCGATCCCCGCTCCGGCGATGCCGATCGCGGGGATGAGCGCGAAGTCGATGGCGATCGTCACGCCGAGAGCTGACGCGATCACGATTGCCCGGCGACCTTGAGCGCCGAGGCTCGTGAGACACACGCCGAGGGCGGACGAGGGAAAGCGGAACGGAAGCGCGAGACAGAGCAGCGCAAGGAGCCATCCGAGCCTCGCGTATTCGCTACCAAAAAGCTCCCCCATCACCGCGTCGCCACCGGCGATCGCGAGCGCCGGAAACGGAATGGCGATCGCGACCAGCATCATGACCGTCCGCTCCAGATGCTCCGTCGCGCTCTCGCGTCTCGAGATCATCTCTGGCAGCAGGGTGCGACCGATGGCTTCGGGAAGAAACTCCGCGGCAGCAACGAGGCGAGCCGCGGCGAAGTAGCCTCCTGCAGCCGCAATTCCGCCGGGTGCCAGCAGCCCCACGATGAGGACGTCGACACGGGCGGTGGCCGTTGTCAACACGTCAAGCGCCGCGAACGGCCGCAGTTCCACCAGCAAGGCTCGCATGACGCTCGCGTCTGGTCGCTCCACGCCAATATGCTGCCGTTTCACCAGAACCGCGCCGATGGCAGCCGAGGCAACAAGCCACACCATGCCGACCAGCAAAGCACCCTCCAGTGGCCAGCCGGCGAACACCAGTATCCCGATGGCTCCAAGCCACACGACGTTTTCGAGGATCGAATGGACGGACGCTGTGGCATAACGCCGCTGTGAGATCGCAACCGCTCGGGCGAGCTCGGCGAGCTGCTGCAGCGCGATCGAGGCACTCGCGACGAAGACGATGGCCGCGCTCTCCGGAAAGGCCCAGACTGCGATCAGACTCAGGAGCAGTAGCGTTGCGGTGACCGATGCGGCCCTGATAGCGATGACCGCCCCTAGGCGGGATGGGAGCGCCTCAGGATCGCGTGCTCCCTCCCGGACAAGGAAGCCGCCGCTGCCGAGCTCGACGGCCGAGATGGCGATCGCCCCCAGCGTGAGCCCAATTGACAGCGCACCCAATGTCGCCGAGTCGAACCTCCGCGCGACGAGGGCCAACAGGGCGAGCGTCGAAATCGCCGACACAATCCGGGCTGCGAGCAGGAGGGTCGTGCCCCGTATCATCGGACGCTTAGGACAACGGGCATCTCGGGGTGGCTACTCCCGCTGGTCTTGCTCCTGAAACCCGTGGATGCGGTGGGTCGTGGCCGTTCATCGATCTGCCGCTCCAGCCATGGCCTGGACGCACGATAGCCTTCCGATGATGTGGTCGTCGACGGCGGTCGGCAGCCGTGGCGGACGCCGCCACGACCCCGCGAGGCCCGGCGGCGCTCGCGAGACATGGGGCAGCTGAGGACGCAGACGCGGCCTCCCTCGCCCGCAAAGCGCCATCCCTCCCCATCGCGTCGGGGTTCGACCGCAAGGCAACGCCCGACCGTTCTACGCAAGATGTGTCACCTGTCATTACGGGCCGGCGTCCCCGCAGCGCTCGGCACTCCCGCGAGACGATACAGTCTTGCGGCGGCACGCCGACCTCCGGTCAATCCTGTCCCAGCGCCGTTTCTGCGCGGCTGCCTGGGGGAGTGGGATTGGTCCTGAGCCCCGCGTGAACCGCGAGTGCAACCGTCCGAGCAACGTCGCCTCGTTCAGAGTCGCCATGGCGGAGAAGATGTGGGACAGTAAAGCAATTGCGCACATGGTGAAAGAAGGCGGAGTGCAACGGCGTGGCAGCCTTGGTGGCTCCTTGCCCACGGGACGGTCGAGAACGTGAGTCCGGGCATACTTCCGTTACGCCCAAGACGAAGAGGGCGGATGCGGAATGGGAAAGGGCAGGGCATTGCGGGTTCTACTCGCCCATAAGTTCTACGAGACACGGGGCGGCGCGGAGGTTTTCTTCTTCGAGACGGGCCGCACCCTCGAGCAGCACGGCCACGAGGTCGCGTACTTCGCTACATCGGCTGATCCCTCAAAAGCTGACGGGTTCCGCACATTCCTTATCTCACCTCCCGACTACGAGCGTGGCAACTTCATCGGTCGACTCAGTCAGATCGGCCGATTGATCTACTCGCGCTCCGTCAAGGAACAGTTCGCTGAGGCGATCCGCACCTTCAAGCCCGATTTGGTGCACGTGTTCGGCATCCATGTGCATCTGACTCCTTCGATCCTCGCTGCAGCTCACGAAGCGGCAGTTCCGATCCTGATGTCATGCAACGACTACAAGCACATTTGTCCGAACTACAAGCTGTACCACCACGGTCACATCTGCATGGACTGCAAGGGCGGCAAGTTCTACAGCGCGACCGTCAATCGCTGCTGCAAGGACTCGGTGACCGTCAGCGTTGCCAGTTCCGTCGAGGCATACGCTCACGACCTTATGGGCGTGTACGACCTCGTCCACACGTTCTTGTTCTCGAGCCAGTTCATGGCACACGAGACACAGGAGTTTTGGCCTAACCGCTCGTTCCGCTGGCGCCAGCTGCGTAACCCATTCGACAGCACCAAGTTTCGCCTGGAAACGGCATACGAAGACTACGCCCTGTTCGTCGGACGGCTGATCGAGGAAAAGGGAGTCGATGTACTCCTCGACGCCGCATCTCTCGTCCCCTCAGTGCGGGTGAAGATCGTGGGTACGGGCCCGGAGGAAGGAGCCCTGCGGGCGCAGGCTGCCCGGCTCGAATTGACAAACGTCGAATTCCTTGGAGCGGTGTGGGGTGATGATCTTGACATGCTGCTCTCGAGGTCCCGCTTCCTCATCGTGCCATCGGTGTGGCACGAGAATTATCCGTACGTGATCAACCAATCGTTTGCGTTTGGAAAGCCAGTCATCGCCTCGGATCGAGGCGGCATGCCAGAGCTCGTCGACCACGACAGGACTGGCCTCGTCTATGACTCCGGCGATCGTGCCGCCCTCGCTCGCGCCATGCAGGCGTTATGGGATGACCCGGACCGAACCGTTCGCCTCGGCCGAGCGGCGAAGGAGTACTCGGACGCGACCTTCAACGACGAGCGGTTTCTTGAGACGTTGCTCGGGATCTACAGTGAGGTGCTCGATGCGGGCGTTGGTACTGGGGGGTAGTGGGTTCATCGGATCCCACCTTGTCGACGCGCTCCTCGCCGACGGCCACCGCGTCCGCGTCTTCGACCGCCAGCCCGACCGCCTACGAGGGGCGTTGAAAGGTGTCGACTACCGGTTCGGGTCTCTAGTTGACGTCGCTGAGGTCGCAGAGGCACTGGTCGGGATCGACGTCGTCTACCACTTGGTAAGTACGTCGGTACCCAGCACGTCGAACCTCGATCCGTTGGCTGACATCCAAGGGAACCTCGTGCCCGCGGTGCAGCTTTTGGACCAGATGGTGCGCTTTGACGTGCGCCGGATTGTTTTTCTCTCGTCCGGTGGAACTGTCTATGGGAACACCACGGCGTCTCCTGTGCGCGAGACACACCCGTTGCGGCCGATTTGCTCGTATGGAGTTGTGAAGGTCGCGATCGAGAACTACCTGTTGATGTATCAGGAACTGTACGCGATCGAACCGGTCGTTCTTCGTCCATCCAACCCCGTCGGCCCCCGCCAGGGGCACATCGGCGTTCAGGGCGTCGTTCCCACGTTCCTGCGTCGGCTGCTCGACGGTGACCAGATTCATGTGTGGGGCGACGGAACGGTCGTTCGAGACTACATTGACATCACCGACTTGGTTTCACTTTGCGTCCGGGCAGGCAGCTCCGACGCCATCGGGGTGTTCAATGCGGGCAGTGGGGTCGGGACCTCCATCCTCGAGGTGCTCTCGACCATCGAGTTGGTTACCGGCGTTCCGCCCAACGTCACCTTCCAACCAAGCCGGGCCTTCGATGTGCAGAGGATCGTCCTTGACAGTGAACTCGCGAGGCGAACCTTCGACTGGTCTCCGTCCGTGACACTCGAGGAGAGCATTCGTCGCGTGTGGAGCTGGCTGCTCACCCTCAATGCGTGACAACCCGGCCACTGGGCGAGCAGCGACGGCACACCGCGTGTTCAGGCTCCGGTTGCCTCGCCGCGCATCGCAAGGGAGAGGTGTTCCAGGAGGCGCTGGCGCAGTGAGCAGATCGTCGCCGACATCACCCCGACCTCCGCAGCGCCACCCGTGTTTGGTCGTCGTCTGGCTGAGAGGTGAAGCGGCCTCCTAGGCCAGGCCGACTGCTGACTCGTCGAGGTACTCGCGGAGCGCCACCTGCCACGCCCGCATCCGGTTCAGGCCGTGGAGATCCAGCATGTAGTTGCGCATGATCTCGCTGCGAGGACGCGGGGCGGAGTACGTCTCCGAGAAGTGCGCGGAGTCGACGGCCACCACATGAACATCAGAGCGGCCGGAATGGCGCACGATCTCAAGGGCTACGTCGTACCGACTTCCCTCCCCGCGACAGGCCATGTGATAGCGGCCATAGAACCCCGTCTCCACGAGCTCCAGAAGATTCGCTGCGAAGTCCCGAGTGTAGGTCGGCGTTCCGAGCTTATCCTCGACCGCGTGGATTGTCGTCGCTCCGGCACGCAACTGTTCGCCGATCTTGTGCACGAACTTGTGATCGCGATCGCCGCCGCCGATCATCCACCCTGCACGCACCACGTATGACTCGGGCATCAGGCGCATCGCGACAAGCTCCCCTTCGTACTTGGAGCGCCCATACACGTTGATGGGGTTCGCCCTATCCAGCTCGGTGTATGCGCCATCCTTTGTTCCATCGAAGACGCCCGCGGTGCTGATGTACACCAGCGGCGTACCGCGCGCCCTGCACGCGAGCGCGACGAACTCCGTCCCCAGGGTGTTGGTACGGTATGCGTGATCCGGATCTCGTTCGCACGCCTCGAGATCCGTCTCGGCGGCGAGATGCAGTACCAGGGCGGGCCGCACCACGTCCACCAGCTTGCGCACGGCTGCAGCATCGCGGACGTCAAGCGTTCCCATCTCTAAGCCATCAACTGGGCGTGGCTCGAGATCCGTGGCCACGACCTCGTGACCGGCTCGGACGAAGGCCGGGTACATGGCGCTGCCCAGCATTCCGGCGCTTCCCGTGATCAAGACCTTCATCGTCTGGTCGAAACCCTCTTGCTGCCATGTCGTCGTCTTGCGAACCGGGTGAACATCACCTCGTAATCGTCGGTAATCCGGTCCCAGTTGTACTCTCGCTCTGCGCGAGCTTGGGCGTGCGACCGGAGAACGGCACGACGAGGCGCATCCTGCAGGAGCCTGAGGCAGTCTGCCAGTCCATCGACCGGATCCTCGGGATCGTATGACAGTCCAGCGTCTGCGATGACGGCACGGTTCGTCTCAGTTCCACGGACGATCACGGCATTGCCGGCGGCCATCTGTTCCAGAAGCGCCGGGCTGGTCCCCGAGGTCGGCGAAGTTTGAACGTAGGCGAACGCGTGCGTGGTGAGCTGGCGGTATGCGGCACCGTACTGGTACCCCGTGAAGATGACATCGGGTCCGCCCAATCCGTGGAGGCGATCCCGGTATCCCCCAGCAAATGGGGCATCGCCGACGATGACGAGGCGCATCTCGTTCGGCAGCGCGAGCCGGAACGCCGCAATGAGCTCCTCGACGCGAGTCTCCGGTTCGAGACGGCCAACCCATAGCACGTAGCGGTCCGGGACTAGACCGAACGTGTCAAGTGCCTCCGTTCCAGCGTCCGGGGTGAACGATGCACCGTACGGCGAGTAGACCGCCTCGATACCGTATTGAACTAGGTAGCGGTCGCGGATGACGGGGTTATCAGCGACCACGACGTTCGCGGCGACGGCAGTCAGCCGCTCGACCCCGCGCAGGTATCGCGACGCAATGCCTCCCCACTTGGCTCGCTTCCAGTCGGCGCTATCCACGTTCAGTACAACGGCCGCACCGAACAGCCGCGGTACCCAAGCGAGAGACGTGTTGCCGACCCCGCACACGTAGACGATGTCAAACCGCTGGAGCGCGCCGTGGAGCACACTGATCGTCGTGTGCGAGATGGTATCGAGGTGCTTCGTCCGGATTGACGGGATGTGGTGCAGCCTGACGCCCCGGTACCAAGCCAGATCTGTGTGCCCTGTCACATGCGGCCGGTTATAGACGGCCACGTGATGTCCGCGCGCTGCCAATCGCGGCGCGAGATGCTCGTAGAAGGTCTCAAAACCGCCGTAGCTGGCCGGAATCCCTCGAGTTCCCATGAGGCCGATGCGAAGCGGCCGATCTAGGAACGCCTCCCGGGGCTGTCGCGGGGTCATCGACCCGAGTGTACCCGTGGTGGGTGGTTCGCCACCGGCACGCGGACCGCGGGGCCTTCGCGAGCTCAGCGGCCCGTGGGAGCGGCGCCTGGCGGGTTGAACTTGGCCCAGGCGGTCTCGGTCAGACTGTTCGGCGACGAGAGCCGCCGCCGGAGGCGGCGCCCCTAAGCGGCACCCTTGCAGGGCGCCGCGCCACAGCAGGGCCATTGGGCCTGGACGTCACCCGGGCCACCCGGCACCGGCACCCTTTCAGGCGATGCGATACTTTCACGTCACCGCGGCCGGAGGGCCGCGTCGGCACGTGGGGGAACTCGTCAGGCATGACTTCGACGCGCGTTCCCGGCCGATCGGCGACTGCTGCGGTCACGCTGTCGTTCATCTGGCCCGGACTCGGGCACGCTTACCAGCGGCGGTACCGTCCAGCGCTGATATATGCGCTGCCGATGGTTGCCGTCCTCGCCTACGTGATCCTGGGGCTTGCGCAGCGCGGCCTGCGGGGCATGGCCCTGGACCTGTTCGACCCGGCGTTTGCGCAGACCGTCCTGGTGCTCGGCATCCTGCTCGGGCTCTGGCGGCTGCTGGCCATGGTGGACGTGTGGCTGTTCGCGCGGCGGGCGGGATCAAGGGTCGCCGTTGCCGCGGGGGTGCTCGCGCTGCTGGCGGCAGTGGTCGTGGGGGTGCACGGCTACGCGGGGTACCTGGCCTGGTCGTTCTATGACGCGAGCAGTCACATCTTCGTGGGCAGCGTGGGTGGTGACCTCCCGCTTCCCGACACGGATCCGACGCCCGCCGACGCATCGGCCACGGCTCCGACGGGATCTCCCATGCCGACGACGCCGGAGGAGACCGCCGCCCCCGGGTCTTCGCGCATCACGATCCTGCTCACCGGCGTCGACTCGACCGCCACCCGCACCCACGCGCTCACGGACACGCTGCTCGTGCTGAGCGTCGACCCGGCCACGAAGACCGGGGCGATGGTCAGCATCCCG
>DASXVO010000065.1 GCA_036504215.1 Vicinamibacterales bacterium
ATCCGCATCCGCTGACCTCCGGCGATGCCCCCAAGGACCAGGTCCCCGACTGGAGCCCGGACGGCTCGAAGATCTCCTTCCACAGCGGGGGGTCCGGGAACGGCGGCATCTGGGTCATGAACGCCGACGGAAGCAGTCAGAGCCTGTGAATGAACTCGACCGCACGATCTGGCCCGTTCGTGCCATAGAACCTGTCATCGAGTGGCGGCAGGATCAGGCTCATGCCGTCGATGGTCGAGCTGGACAACGCCGAGTGGGCGCTCGTCGAGGACCTGTTCGACCCGCCCGCGCGTGAGGGCCGGCCCGCGACCTACTCCCGGCGGGACATGGTCCACGCGATCCTGTTCATCGCTCGGACCGGCTGCCAGTGGCGCTACCTGCCGGCCTGCTATCCGCCCTGGCAGGCCGTCTGGCAGCAGTGGCGGCGGTGGCGCGCCTCGGGGGTCTGGGGGAAGGCGATGGAGCGGATCGCCGAGATCATCCGCACCAAGCACGGACGGACGGCCACGCCCTCGATGGTGATGATCGACGGGCAGACCGTGCGTGGCGGTCGGGCCGGGCCAACGTTCCACGACAAGGGCGGGCGAGGCGGGCGCACGAATGGCGCGAAGCGCAGCGTCGTGATCGACATCCTGGGGCTGCCGCTCGCCGTCTCGGTCGAGTCTGCCCGGCCCCACGACGTGAGCGCGGGCCGCCGGCTGCTCGACACCGCCCTGCCGGCCCTCGGGACGGTCCAGGCCATCGTGGCGGACCGGGGCTATCGGGGCCTCGGGAAGATGGCGAACAAGAAGCGGATCCGGCTCGACATCAAGGCCCCGCCGAAGGGGACGAGCGGCTTCACGCCGATTGCGCCGCTCTACCGGGTCGAGCACGCCTTCGCGCGCCTCGGGCGCTGGCGGCGGCTGTCGCGGTGCTACGAGGGGAGCGCCCAGAGCGCCCGCGCCTGGCTCGAAGTCGCTGCCGTCGGCTACCTGTTCGCACGCCTTCGGGTCGAGCCGGCCTGATCGCTCACGCTCCGATCCCTGCGTCCTCGCACGACATCCACTGGTCGAGCAGGAATCCGCGACCCCGGTCGCCCCAGCCACCCCGCCAGATGGCCTGACCGCCCCGGATCACAACCGTAGAGGCATCGTCTTGAACGACGAGGTCGGACGGCAGGACGCCTCGAAGCGCGCGCGTGGCGGCGACGATGTCGGTTGTGCCGGGCGCTTCGTTGGCATAGTCGATGGTGCCGCTGCGCATCGTGTTCCCGCCACAGCGCAGCTCGAGCGAGGCCCCTGCCGGCGCTGATGCCATGGGCGAAGAAGTCGGCGTCGGTGTCCCTGCCGGCGTCGCGGGAGCAGTGGCTGCCGGACGCAATGTCTCGGCAGATGGTCGCTCCTCGGTCGGAGCCACCGTAGCGCAGCCAACCACAAGCATCGATGTCGTGATGACGCCCAGAAGTGCCGCCCGGCGCAGGGCTGCGCCACGCAGCCACTCGAAGATCATCAGCATCTTTCCCCACCGTCCTCTGCTGTTTGGCCCATCGTTGGTTTGCTGGGCGGCAACGTCAAGGGTCCCCACGCCTGCCGAGTTCGTTCACAGGCTCTCAGCACCAGCTGACGGGGTGCGACC
>DASXVO010000066.1 GCA_036504215.1 Vicinamibacterales bacterium
GGCCGAGCCGCTGTTTCTCGCCCATACCTGGATCAGGTATGTGCCGGCGACGGTCGGCGTCCAAGAAGCCATGCTGCTCGACGTGCTGTAGCCTTGTGCCAACGTCCACCCCGCTCCTGGGACGTTGATCCAGAATTCGTAGCTGATCGGAACTACGCCCCCGGTTGTCGTTGCAGTCCACGAAATCGGAGTCCCTACAGCCGCTGGGAACGGCTGGTTCGTGGTGAGGCCGGTGATGACCAGCGGTCCCCCCACCGTAACAACGTTCGACGACGTGGACGAGTCCCCCGCGGCGTTGTACGCGAAGACGCGATACGAGTACTGAATCGAGGAAGCAATCGCCCGGTCCGTGTACCCGGTCGCATTCGCAGGCACGGTTGCGACACCCGCCCACGCGCCGCCGTTCGTGGCACGTTCAACCCGGAAACCGAACTCGTTGGATGAATTGTCCGCCCAGGTGAGATCCACTTGGCCGCCGGCCAGCGACGCCGACAGCCCGGTCGGCGCCGCGGGTGGCGCCACGCAGCCGTTTATTGCGCTGAATACGTTCAGACGCCCGCCGGTGACGGTTCGGCCGGCCAGCGCGGGCACGGCATCCACGGTGCTCAGGATTGTCGTCTTCACCCAGGTCGTATCCAGGGCGCAGGCCGAAAGAACCAGCGCAGCCGCCCCCGACACGTGCGGCGTCGCCATCGACGTGCCGCTGTAATACGCGTAGCTGTTGTTCCGCACGGTCGAGGCGATGGAGACCCCCGGAGCGCCAAGATCGACCGTCGTCGCGCCGTAGTTGGAGAACGACGCCAGTTGGTCCCTGTTGTCGGTGGCCGCCACCGCCACCACGTTCGGAGCGTTGAAGTTCGACGGGTAGCTGGCAACGGTGTCGTTGTCGGTGCCCGCGTTGCCTGCCGCCGCGACGAACAGCATGTCGCTCGCGTTCGCCCTGTTGATCTCGTCGAGCAGCGCTTGTGAGAACCCACCCCCGCCCCAACTGTTCGACAACACCCGCACGTTCGCGCCCGCCCCGAATACCTGCTTTGCCTGTATCGCGAAGTCGATCGCGTTGATGGCGTCGGCGATACTGCCGCTGCCCTTCGCGTCGAGGAACTTCGCGCCCATCACGCTCGCTATCCAGTTCACTCCGACGACGCCCGTGCCGTTGTTTCCGACCGCGCCGATGGTGCCCGACACGTGGGTGCCATGGCTGTTGTCGTCCATCGGATCGCACGTGAGCGCGATGGCGTTGAATCCGTGCGTGCCGGCACCGCAGTTGATCGTCCGGCCGCCTATTCTCACGCTGTACGCCGTCGGAGCGGACCAGACGTTTGCCTGCAGATCGGGATGGGTGTAGTCGACGCCGGTGTCGACGACAGCGACGACAGTCGCCCGCGACCCCTTCGTGATGTCCCACGCGAGCGTCGCTTCGATGTCCGCGCCCACCACACCCGCTTGGCCGCCGATCGTCTGGCCCGTGTTCCGGAGCCCCCACAGGAGGCCCATGTACGTGTCGTCGGGAACCGTCCCGATGGCGTGGACCACGTAGTTCGGCTCCGCGTACTCCACGTCGTCACGCTGCGTCAACGCCGCCAGGAGGGCCTCAACGTCGAGACTCTTCGAGTGCAGGCGCCGCACGGCGACGCGCCCGACCTCCTCGTCGCGGTCGGTGTCGGCAAGCCCCTGGATCTCGTCCGGCGTCGGCACGGAGCTAGGAGCGCCCCGGAACTTCACCAGCACCTCGCCGGCAACGACCTCGTGACCCCGATGGACCGCCTTCTGCGGCTGGGAACCAGGTGAGCTGCGCACTGGCACCGACAGGAGCACCAGCGCTGCGGCGACCATGACCGAAGCATGCCTCAACGGCCGGAAACCACTCTGCATATTTGTTCTGGGTGGAACAGATCAAGAATAGCACAGCCCAAGGCCGGAGGGAGCCGCACACCCTGCCTTCGGTCGTCGTCTGACGTTCCTTGGCCGATGCCGGTTGACGATCGGCACATCGAACACATCTGCATACACGCAATCTCGTTGGAGGAGTGGTTGGCACCTCGAGATCCTCACCGACACCAACTCGGCGTGGCTGTTCCCAAGCCGCGAGGCTCGCCTCGGCGTCAACGCTGCTACGATAGGAAGAATGGTGCGTCGTGAAGAAGCCAGCCCTTCGCGGCCGGCTTCCTGCTGTCCGTCTCCAGCGGGTGCAAGTCCCGCCTCGGTAAGCCCCGGAGCGCCGAGTAGCAGATCCCAGGTGGGTGGTGAGAACCGCCCGGCCCGAGCGGGGGGGCAAGCGCCTCTACGGAGGGAGCCAGCACGCGGGCCACAACATCCCGTGAAGCCTGCAGCCTCGACAGATGTACAGCCCGAGAGCCGAACCGGTCATTTCGCGGTGAAGGCCAGGTCTCGCGCACCCCAGTCCGGGGGCGCACGTGCGCGAGGTCTCGGCGGGGTAGGGGGCGTAGCACGCGTGCAAGGAGACGGATGGAACACGAGAGGCCCGTCTGCGCCGCTCGGGTCGGAGCTGGTGCGCTCGTATAAGCCGACGGCGAAAGCGAGGCATGCGCAGCGGGCGTCCGAGGGGGTCGTAGTACCGCGGATCGTCGCGACGAACAACGCGACGGGAGGGAAGGGCCCCTGCGGTGGTCAGGCGAGTGGCGAGGGCACGGGCGAGGGCATGGCCGGCAGGTCCGGTCCCAACTCCCTCAGTGGGCACCCGCCCATCGACAAAGTACGCCACCTTCAACGCTCCCTGTGGGCCGCGGCCAAGCGGTCCCCGGAAGGGCGCTTCCACGCCCTGATGGACCGGATCTGGAGGGCTGACATCCTCTGGGAGGCGTGGGTGCGCGTGCGACGGAATCGCGGCTCGGCGGGCGTCGACCGTGCGACGCTGGCGGAGATCGAGCAGCGCGGCGGCGAGGCGTTTCTGACGGACCTCGGCCACGCGTTGCGCAACGGGACGTATCGGCCGCAGCCGGTCCTGCGACGAGACATTCCCAAGGCGGACGGCCGTCAGCGGCCGCTCGGCATTCCCACCGTCCGAGACCGAGTCGCCCAGATGGCGGCGAAGCTGGTGCTGGAACCGATCTTCGAGGCGGACTTCCGTCCCTCGTCGTATGGGTTTCGGCCGAGGCGGAGCGCGACGCAGGCGCTGGAAGTCCTCCGGGTGCAGGGCGCCCGCGGGGGCAACCATGTGCTGGATGCGGACATCCGGGACTACTTTGATTCCATCCCGCATGACTTAGTTGAACGGGCCGTGGCGCACCACACGCGCATCCCGTGGGTCCGGTTGTACATTGCGCGGTGGCTTCGTGCGCCGGTGCAGCGTCCAGACGGCACGCGGGATGAACGGACCAAGGGCACCCCGCAGGGCGGGGTCATTAGTCCGCTGCTGGCCAACCTCATCCTGCACTATGCGTTCGACCTCTGGATGCAGCTGGCGTTTCCGGGCGTCCAATTCGAGCGCTATGCGGACGATGCCATCGTCCATTGCAGGAGTGAGCGACAGGCTCGGGCGGTGATGGACGCCATCCGCGGTCGCTTCGCGCAGTGCGGTCTGGAGCTTCATCCGACCAAGACCCGGATTGTCTACTGCAAGGACGACGACCGGCCGAGGGATTACGAACACGTCGCGTTCGATTTCCATGGGTACGCCTTCCAGCCTCGGCGAGCAAAGAATCGCAGGGGGACATTCTTCGTCAGCTTTCTCCCGGCGATGAGCGCCAAGGCCGCCACGGCGGTGCGGAAAACCATTCGCGAGTGGCGGATGGCCTCCACCAGGAACAACCAGCGCCTGGAGGATTTGGCCCGCGTCGTCAACCCGGTGGTCCGTGGGTGGATGAACTACTACGGGCGGTACTATCGCTCGAAGTGCGTTCAGGTACTCCGCCATCTCAACGAGGCCCTCGCGGCTTGGGCGCGTCGGAAGTACCAACGGTTTTACCGTCGAGAACGTGCGTCGATGCACTGGCTGGGCCGCATCGCGCGACGGGACCCGAGCATGTTTGTCCTGTGGCAACTCGGCGTGAAACCCGACGCGGGAGGGTAGGAGCCGGATGAGGCGAGAGTTTCACGTCCGGTTCTGTGAGGGCGGAGGGGTGCAATTCCCCTCCGCTACTCGACTCGTGGTGATGTGCCGCACGCGGGCCGCGGTCGAGGAAGCCCAGCGCCGCGTGGGCGCGGTGCTCACGCGACTCGGGCTCGAACTGCATCCGGAGAAGACCCGGCTGGTCGATCTCTCGTGGGGGCACGGGGGCCTCGACTTTCTCGGGTGTCACCTACGCAAGCGCCTGAGTGGCCCCATTTGGGAGCGGGAGCGGAAACGCATCTACTTCCTGCAGCGGTGGCCGTCGCAGCGCGCGATGCGTCAGGTGCGGGCTCGTCTGCGAGCGCTGACGCCGCGGTCGCGCTGCCACGCGGATCTGCGCACGGTCATTGCGCGCGTGAATCCTGTGGTGCGCGGCTGGGGCCAGTACTTTCGGACGGGCAACGCGGCGACGCGGTTTCTCCAACTGGACCGCTACGTCGAGGACCGGCTGCGCGGGCTCCTGCTAAAGCGGCACGGCTCTCGCTTGGCGCCCGGACGGGCAAACGCGTGGCGTCGTCCCTTCTTCGAGGCCTTGGGGCTCTGCCGGCTTCGGCGGCACCGTCCAGTATCCGGGGGCGGCGTAATGCCGCGCCCAGACCGACCACCCGAAAGCCGTGTGCGGGAAATCCGCACGCACGGTTTGAACGGGGGGCTTACCAACACCCGGCCGGCCCGTCCGGCTGGCTTCAAGTAGGATCTACCAGTGCGCCGGAAGGCTGAAGAGTACCGCAGAACACGCGAAGAGCTGGCTGACTGGCTTTACCTCACCGTGTTGTGGGGGACCAAATGGCGCGCCTACACACCCTGGGAGGAGCGAGGCCCTGTCCGGGAGAGCGCTCGAGGGTCAGGTCAGCACGAAAACTCTGATAGATACAGCCATCTAAACGCCAAGGGAGATCCCCCGACACTGCCGAGGTGGCAATAGGAGAGTGTTTGTGAATTCACCGGTTGCTGGCGGCGCCGGATTCATCGGCTCATCGATCGCCCAAGAGCTCTGTCAGGCGGGCCACGAGGTTACGGTCATAGACAACCTCGTGTCCGACCCTGGCGGAGGCGTTCAGTGAAAGTCCTTGTAACCGGCTCCCGCGGCTTCGTTGGGCAGAACCTATGCACCGAACTCGCCCGCCGCAAAGGTGTCGAGTTGGCCGAGTACGACGTGGACGATCCGCTCAAGACGCTCGATGACAGCCTTGCGGATGCGGACGTTGTCTTCCACCTAGCCGGCGTGAACCGACCTATGAGCCCAGACGAGTTCCGGGCTGTCAATGTCGATCTGACCGAAGAAGTGTGTCGAAAGCTGGCCGCCCTCGGACGCTGGCCAAAGGTCATCCTGGCGTCGTCGATTCAGGCGGCGTTCGACAATCCCTACGGCGTCAGCAAGCGCACCGCCGAAGAGGCGCTGGAGCGCTACGCCCAAGACGGCGGAGCGCCGGCAGTTGTCTATCGGCTGAAGAACCTCTTTGGCAAATGGTGCCGCCCGAACTACAACTCTGTGACCGCTACGTTCTGCCACAACATCGCAAACGACATCCCGATTCAGATCTCCGACTCGGCGAACCTCGTTGACCTGACGTACATTGACGAAGTCGTCTCCGCCTTCGTTGGCGAGCTGGACGACCGGACTCCTGGAATTCGGTTCGCCGCGCCACTCCCGTCTCGCCAGATCACGTTGGGCGACCTCGCAAGCCTCATCGGGAGCTTCCGCGACTCTCGTGACAGCCTGCTCTTGCCGGATTTCTCACAGTCATTCGTCCGCCAACTGTACGCAACCTACTTGTCTTACCTGCCGAGCGATCGATTCGCGTACAGCTTGAACATCAAGACCGACCAG
This sequence comes from Vicinamibacterales bacterium, assembly GCA_036504215.1. Lineage (NCBI taxonomy): Bacteria > Pseudomonadati > Acidobacteriota > Vicinamibacteria > Vicinamibacterales > Vicinamibacterales bacterium. The sequence goes on from DASXVO010000066.1 coordinate 5,904, forward strand.
CGCGGAAGCCTGGCTGAGTGCATCAAACAGCCGGCCTTCGGATTGTTCTTCGTGTCGCACACCAAACCCGGCATCACCCGCGGGAATCACTACCATCACACGAAGACGGAGAAGTTCATGGTCGTGTCGGGCGAGGCGATCATCCGGTTCCGGCATATCCTGAGCAGCCAGGTCACCGAGTACCGAGTCAGCGGCGACCAGTATCAAGTGGTGGACATCCCTCCCGGATACACTCACTCGATTGAGAATGTCGGCGACACCGACCTCGTAACGCTCTTTTGGGCCTGCGAGGTTTTCGACCCCAGCCGCCCCGACACGATCTTCTTGCCGGTTTCGAAATGAAAAGGCTCATGCCATGAAGGTTGTCACCGTCGTCGGAACCCGTCCGGAGATCATTAGGCTGTCAAGAGTGATGGCGGCACTTGATCGAGCCGTGGAGCACGTAATTGTCCACACGGGCCAAAACTACGACTACGAGCTGAATCAGGTCTTCTTCGAAGATCTCGAGATTCGAAGACCGGATCACTTCCTGAACGCCGCTGCAGAGAGTGTGTGCGGTACCGTGGGGCGACTGGTGGCGAAGGTCGATGACGTGCTGCTGGAGCTGAAGCCGGACGCGCTTCTGGTGCTTGGTGACACAAACAGTTGCCTTGCCGCCTATCCGGCGAAGCGAAGGAAGATTCCGGTTTTCCACATGGAAGCCGGCAATCGATGCTTCGACCAGCGGGTACCCGAGGAGATCAACCGACGGATTGTCGACCACATCTCCGACATCAACATGCCCTATAGCAGCATTTCTCGCGAGTACCTATTGCGCGAGGGGATTTCGCCAGACCGCGTCATCAAGACGGGAAGCCCGATGTTCGAGGTGCTGCACCACTACATGCCGAAGATCCTGGGAGCACCCGTCCTGGAGAGACTGGAGTTGGCGCCGCGAGACTTCTTCGTCGTGAGTGCGCACCGGGAGGAGAATATCGACTCCCCGGAGCAGTTCGCGAAACTTGTCCGGGTGCTCAACGGGTTAGCGGAGACCTTCGGGAAGCGCGTGATCCTGTCAACACACCCTCGCACGAGAAAGAGGATCGAGGCCACTGGGACGGTTCTCAATTCGAACGTCGAACTCATGAAACCCTTCGGCTTCTGCGACTACGTGAGGCTGCAGATGAACGCGAAGGCCGTTCTTTCCGACAGCGGCACGATCAGCGAGGAAAGCTCGATCTTGAACTTCCCTGCGTTGAACATCCGAAACGCTCACGAGCGGCCTGAGGGATTCGAGGAGGCATCCGTGATGATGGTCGGCCTCGAGTGGCAGCGGATTCACGATGCGCTGGGGATTCTCGACACTCAGCTTCGCGGCGCCGAACGAACGCTCCGCCCAGTCACCGACTACTCGGTTCCTAACGTCAGCGAGAAGGTGGTTCGCATCATCGTCAGCTACGCGGACTACGTGAACCGGACGGTGTGGCACAAGGGGTAGGAGCTGAATCCCCAACGACGCAGTTTGGGGACTGGGACGACGTTACGATGCGCTGTCGTACTGGGCGTCGTCCGCTGGTGCGACCGAGGTGGACTTTCTGATCCATCGCGACAAGGGGTTCGTCGCCATCGAGGTGAAGGCGAAGCCGCATCTCGGGCCCTGCGACTTCGCCGGCCTGAAGGCGATCGCCGACCTGCTCGTCGCCGAGCTCAGTGCGTGATGAGCGTGTCGAACCATGCAGGCGCGCGTCGATCGAACATGAGAGCGCAGCCTGAAGACGAGAAACGTGAGTTGGGCGACGACGCGGGGGAGTGGAATCGTCCCGTGAGTTCCAACCTGCGACCGGAGGCTTCCCGGCCGTCGGACGGCTCTCTGGCCGACGTTCAACGGGCGTTCCTCGCGCGGTTCGTGGAATGCGCCCTCGACCACTACGGCGCGCGCCTGGTCTCCCTCGTGGTCTTCGGTTCGGTCGGGCCCTGACCGCCGGGCCCGAGTCGGACCTCGACGTGCTCATCGTGGCGTCCGATCTCCCCGATGGGCGGGTTCCGCGCGTTTGCGACTTCGCGGGCGTCGAACAGGCACTGGCACCCGACCTGGTGCTCGCGGGCCGGCACGGCTGGGCGACCGAGATCTCCCCGGTCTTCCAGACCCCGGCGGAGGTTGGCGCCGGCAGCCCCTTGTTCCTCGACATGGTCGACCGAACTGCCCACTCCATCCGACGCGATCAACCTCGCCTTCGTCCGCCGGGTATTGGGCCCGGAACACGTCGCGACCGCGGCAATTGTGTGCCGGGCGCGCAACGGGTACCCGCTTGGTGACGGAATCGACGTCAAGAC
>DASXVO010000067.1 GCA_036504215.1 Vicinamibacterales bacterium
TCACCGGTTCGATCCCGGTCAGGTCCACCAACCTTCGCTCTTGGCTGCACGCGAAGGTTGTCCCGCCGAGGCCCCGCAGGGCGAAGGCGGACCCCAACCAATCGGTGACCATCTGCGGCGACAGCCCTGCCTCGGTCATTCACTCCGTTTCCGACTGATTCGGGTTTCTCGATGCGCTGCCTATCCTGAAACCGGTTGCCGATAGGAAGCATTAGGGCGGTCTGCGCCAAGTTAACCGAACGGACGTTATCGGACCACGAGGTCGCCAGTCTACGTTCGGATCGCGATGGGCGAAGAAGGGCATGGCCTCCGCATCCACGCCAACAGCGTGCCGAAGATCGGCAAGGAGCTCTGGCGGGAAGCGGACGCGGACCTCTTCGCCGAGCCCGCCGTCCGCGGCGAGCTCGGCGGCTTCCCCGTGTACGGCGGCGCCGTGATCCTCACCCGACCGGGTGTCGCGCCATTCGTCCCGGCGACGATGGCGCGGGTGCGCGCGCGTCATGCACGAGAACCCCGCGCTGTTCGACCCGAAGCTGCCGCGCACCGCCATGCAGGTCATCTCCACGTCGCACCTGCGCGAGTGCGACTACGACCTGGACGAGCATCCCGGCCTTCGCGAGAGCGCGGGCGACTGCATGGCGATCGTCACCATCTTCCGGCAGCTCGACTGGAAGCAGCTGGCCGGCCTGCTCGCGAAGTAGCCGGCGTCACGCCGCTGCCCTCGCCCACGCGGTCGTCTGGATCACCGGAGGTCGCAATCGCCCCCCACACCAACGAGGTCCAGGTCCTCGCCATCTGCTGACGCGTGAGTTCAGTCGGCAAGGGTGGCGGCGTGGGCGGCACAGAAGGACCGAACGTCATCCGACAGGCGATCGTCATCGCAGGCGCGCCCCCAGAACTCGCGCGCTGCCCGGTTGAGCGCCACCTGGCGCGCCACGTGCGCGTCCTGCGGCAGCCCGGCGATGGCAGCCGCCGCGGCCAGCACGTTGATGTTGTTGGCAATCCTGAAGCGGCCCATGGCCTTCAGCGTATCGGCGTGCCCGACGGCGTAGCCCACGCGGAGCCCCGCCAGGCCGTAGACCTTCGAGAACGTGCGCGCCACCACCACTTGCGGATTCTCGAGCGCGAGCGGCAGCGCCGTCCGGTACGCCGGGTCCTCGACGTACTCGTGATACGCCTCGTCGACGAGGATGCAGGTGGTCGGCGACGACTTGAGCACGCGGCGATCGACGAGGACGGCGCCCTTGGCGAGCTGCGCGCCTCGCGGCATCGGCGGCAGCTTCACGGGCAGCACCGGTGTCTCGTCGGGAATGCTCGTCGTGAAGAGGAGCGCCTTCCCGTCGGGCGACCACTCGAGGCCGCCAGGCGCCCGTTCGACGCGCGTGAGCTGCAGCGTCTCGCGCCTGTCCGCCCACATGACGTGGATCTGGGTCGACCCCGAACGGTCCGACAGAAAGGCGATGCGCTTGCCGTCGGGCGACCAGGCCGGCGACGAGTCGCGCCATGTGCCCTCGGTCAGCTGCCGCAGTCGCTCCCCCTTCACGTCGATGACCCATAGGTTCGAGGAGGACTGGTCCTTCATGATGTCGACGAACCCCCGCGAGAAGACCACCTGACCGCCGTCAGGCGAGATCTGCGGATTCGAGACCGACTCCATCTGGAAGAACGTGTTGCTCTCGAGTGACCTGGCCCTCGGCTGGCCGGCGGCGGGCAGCGTCACGACTGCGGCAAGGGCCACGACCAGCAGGCTTCAACAGGCGGTGCGCATGCTCGCACTCCTTCCATCCATGGACCGGGGACGGTGCGGGACCTCTGGGGCGGGGCCATGATACGCCGGTTCGCGGTGCCCTGTAATTCGGTCTACGTCTCCGGCGGATCGGCGTTGCAGGGTGCCAGGCGTTCGCGTGCGGCTCCGGCGGCTGCAGACGGGCCCGATCGAACGCCCGCATGGGCCGGCGCCACTCGGGGCAGAGCCGCTGCTTCGCCCGTTCGTCACCGGCGCTGGAGGGCCTGTAGGTCAGCGGCCAGCCGCGAAACGCCGCGGGCGAGCGGCGCATCGGGTTCGGCCCCCGACAGAATCGGCTGGAACGCCGCGAGGACCGCGGCTGCCTTCTCGCGGTCGCCGGCAGACACCAGCAGCCGTGCCAGCCACAGATGGGCCTCCGACCAATCCTGCTGTGGCTCGAAACCCAGACACAGCCCCGGCATACCGACCAGCCTTTCGTAGAGTGCGATGGCGGCGGTGACGTCGCCCGCAAGGCGTGACGCGCGAGCGAGGCTGCCGACCGTGAAGGCGCTCTGGTACTCGTCCTCGGCCAGCCGCAGCCGCGCCATGGCGGTGTCCCTGTCGCCCAGGGCCCACGCCAACTCGCCCTCGAGTCGATGGAGGTCGCTCTTCTGCTGCGGGTTTGCCGTGTCGGAACCGGCGCGGACGCGCGCCAGCATCTCCTCCGCCCGCCCGATCGCTCCGGCACGGACGAAGGCCACGCCGACCCGCGAGCACATCCACGAGGCATTTCCAGATCTTGCCAGCGCCTGGGCAGCACCGCCCAGTTCCCGGAGCGCCCCGGCCCGGTTCGCGCGCGCGTCGAGCACCATCGACAGAAACAGCCGGTTTCTCGCCTCGCTAAGCCCGTTCGCCTCTGAGACGTTGAGGGCAATCGCCTGGTCCAGTCTGATCCGGGCCCGACCTGGCCGGCCGAGGTACAGCTCGAGTAGCGCGAGTGAACGCAGTGCCTGGGGTTTGATTCCTGCCGCCAGCCCTTCTTCGAACACCAGCCTGGCCCGGTCCGCCTCGCCGGCCATCACGAGCGCGAACCCGTACTCGTGGTTGAGATTGCCGGTCGTGAGCCAGCGCGGCTCGAGCGCAAACGCCCGACCGTAGTTTGCCAGCGCCTCCACGGGCTGACTCAGATCCCGAAAAGCGGTGGCCAGGTTCACGAAACCCCCGGCAAACCCCGGCGCGAGACGGATGGTTTCCTGGTACTGGATGATGGCCTCTCGCGGGCGGTTGTTCTCCCGCAGGAAGATGCCGTAGTTGTAACGCAGATGGAAATCGTCCGGGTACGCCTGCAGGTAGACCCTGTACTGGTCGGACGCCGCCTGGACGTGGCCCAGGTCGTGTTGGTAGTCGATCTGGATCGACATCCGTTCGCGGTCGGTCGTGCGATCGGCCAGCGCCAGCGCTCTCTCGTAGTACTGGCGCCCCTTCACGGGGTCCGAGAACACATGGCTGTAGTAGGCGGAGCCCAGCGCGGCGTACGCCTTGGCAAACTCCGGATCGTCGGCGACCGCGGTCTCGTACAGCCGTAGGGCCGGGCGGTACTCCCCCTTCTCCCACAGCGCCATGCCGTTCGAATACGCCTCGAGCGCCTTGATCGAAGGAGTCGTGACCTGGAGCAGCGGCCGGTTGCTCGAACGGATGGCGGCCAGCGACTCGCCGAGGCTGCGGCGGACATCCGTCGCCAGCGACTGGAGCGCGTCGAGCACATGGGCCTGATCGGGGGCGTACGCCACGGCTGACCGCACCGGCTCACCACTGTGCGGGTCGATGAGTCGGGCCGTCAAGGCATACTGCCGCGCCACCTTCTGGATCCCCAGCGAGACCAACCCACGGATGCTCTCCCGGCGGCAGATCTCGCGGCCGACGACTTCGTCGATGCGCGTGGCCGGTGCCTTACCCATGCGCGCCAGGGTGGAGGCGGCGCGCGACCGGGAGAAGACATTGGCGAAACGGGACTGCTCCATGCTGACGGTGAACGCCGTGGACAGCGACCGGTCGAAGATCGCTTCGCCGGTCTCGTTGAGGGCGTCGGTGATCAGGATGAAGTCTCTGGGACCGAACGTCGGCACGCGGTTCGGCTGGAACGACAGGTAGGACGTGCTCCCGAGGACGAAGAGCAGGAGGAGGCCGAAGGGCGCCAGCTTCAGGCCGCGGCGCCGCCAGGCCTGGCTCCAGAATCGTACGGGCGCGGGCGCTGGGCGTCCGGACACGTCGTCGCGCACTCCGCCGACGTCGGGCGCCGTCGCTGGTCCGGAAACGAGGCCTTCCCTGGAGGCCAGTCTCTCCACCGGGGCAATGAAACGGTAGCCGATGCGGGGAACCGTCTCGATGAACCGCGGCTCGTGGGCGTCGTCGCCGAGCGCGATCCGGATCTCCCGGATGCAGCGGGTCATGGCATTGTCGGTCACCGCGGCGTCCTTCCAGACGGCCGAAAGCAACTGCTCCTTGGTGACGAGGCTGCCGGCGTGCAGCAGCAGGCAGAGGAGAGTGTCGAACGTGCGCGGGGGAAGGTAGGACGCCGGCCCCGGCCCGGTCAGGCGGCGTTCCTGGACATCCAGTAGGAATCCGGCGAAGCGATAAGAGGCTTCCTCAGGCGACATCGTGTTCGCCTCGCGCCATCACGAAAAAATCACGACTTCGTCAAGACGCGTCGCTGCCTTGTCGGTATCTTAGCCTGTCTTGATCCCACGTCCAAGTTGCTCATCTCGCCCGGAAGGGGGGACAGGCAGCGAGGGGCTCGAGGCCCTGTTCAAAACCGGCACATCAGCCGCCACCGTGGGCGGGCCATCGAGGACGCAGATGTTGAAGACCATCCATCGCGCGCTCGTTCTGTTCGTTGCCGTGTTCCTCACGCCGTCGGTGCTGCTCGCGGGGCCCATTGTGATCAACTTCGAAGACAATGGCCTGACGGACGGCGTCGCGGTCTCGGACTTCTATAGCTTCTCTCACGGGCTGACGTTTGACAACGCCACCGTCCTCACGGCGGGCTTTTCCCTCAACGAGGAGAACTACCCGCCGCACTCGGGCGACAATGTCGTCACCAGCGGCGTCTTTGTGGACGGGGAAGACGGGAAACTCTGGATCGCAGGCGACTTCATTGGGATTGCGTTCGCCACCCCGGTCTTCGGGTTCGCCGGGTACTTCACCTACTCCGCCAAAGTGACCGTGACGGCGTTCGATTCGTCCGACAATCCGCTAGGTAGCGTGACGTCCCAGTGTTCGGAGAACTGGGTCGGGGTCGTTCCGAAGTGTGGCTGGCCCAACGAAGGTCTGGCTCTGCTGGTCGATTCCGGCGGAATCTCCAGCGTCATGATTGTGGGATCCGAAGAAGGCAGTTCCTTCGCCCTCGACGACGTCACCTACTGGGACGAACCGGTTCCCGTTCCTGAACCCGGCACGCTCTCGCTGCTGGCACTCGGAGTTTTCGGCGCGTGCCGCCGGCGTTTCGTGCGGCGGGGCTGAGCGCCTCGCCGATCTCGGAGGTCCGCACGCCTTCGCGCGCGCATGGCGCGGCCGGCAGGTGGCGAGAAGCCCGCGGCCGGAGCGTTCCTGTCTATTCATTCCTGCTCAGGAGGAGGACCTCGTGGACCATTCCGCAGTTGCTCGACGGAACAGACTCGTCGTGGCCCTGCTCGGCGCAGTGGCCGGCGTGCTCTTCTCCCAGCCGGCGTGGGCGGTGCAGCGGATTGACTGGGTCAGGGCCAACCCGTCCAGCGTCCCCACCGGCGCCCCGGTCCTGGTGACCATCAGTGCCCAGGTCGCAGCCGATCCGAACCTCCTTGCGGCCAGCGTCAACCTCGTCCAATACGATTCGGCCGGCAAGCCCATCGGCACTCCGGGCCGGATGTACGACGACCAGACGCATGGGGACGCCCTGGCCGGCGACAACATCTTCACCACGCAGGTCGAGGTCAATCAGCCGGCGCCGACCATCCTGAGATACCGGGTGTCGGTCGCCTACAAAGGCACGCTGAGGAGACTGCTGTCCGGCATCGCGAGCATCGACGTGGCCGTTCCCTTCTTCGAGGAGGTTCCCGGATGGCGAATGCCGGAACTTGCGGTGACGGGCCTGTTGATCGCCCCCGAACGATCGAACCCCGGCGATGTCGTCACGCTGAGCGCGACCGTGGCGAATACCGGGAGAGGGGTTGCGTCGACGGCCACGCTGGTCTTCTCGATCGACGGCCTGGAGGTTCAGCGCGTGCCGGTGGCGCCCCTGACAGGAGGCGAGGGCGCCGGGTTCACGGCAACGTGGCAGGCGGCGGGTTCAGGGCCACACCAGGTGCGCGCCGAGATCCTGCCCGACGGGTACGACCGCAGCAGGGAGAACAACACACGAACGGCCGTCGCGCGGGTGTCCGGAGAGAACCCGCCCGCGCCGGCGCTCGAGTTCGTCGGGCCTGATGCCTCACCGTCGCCCGGCACACCGCTCACGGTGAAGGTGCGCAACCCGAGCTTCGCCACGATCGGAAACGTACCCCTGTCTTTCTACCTCGATGGTCAGTGGGTCTCCGCGCAGCCCAACAACTACATCGAGTATCTGGCGCCGGGATCCGAAGCGGTCTTCCAGGTGCAGACAGGCGTCCTCGTCCCCGGCGAGCATCTCTTCACAGTCAAGACCTTTCCTCTGGTGTCCGACATTGGTGGCATCATCGATCCCGCCCTCGCGCAGTTGAAGAGCTGGGTGGTGACCGTAGCCGGCTTCACGCTCCTCTACGAGGATCCCCTGCAGGACAAATGGGTCTCCATCGGCCCCCGCATTCTCGACAATGGCGTCGCAGGGCGGATGAACGCCATCACGTTCGACCCCCGGTCTCCCTACAAGACCGCGTATGCCGCGGGCGTGGGCAATGACGCGAGTGTTCCGGCCGGTGCCGGCGTCTGGAAGACGACGGACGGCGGTGGCAGCTGGTTCCCGGTGGGCGACAAGCTCTCATCGATGATGATCGCCGCGGTGGCGGTGGATCCGCACGATCCCGCCATCGTGTATGCGGGTGGCACGCACGGCATGTTCAAGTCCGTCGACAGCGGCGCCACCTGGTCGAATTTCGCCGACGTGGGCATCGCCCCAGAGACGGGGAAGATCGTGGTCCGCCAGACCGCCTCGGGGCAGGTGCTGCTCTACGCCACGTGTCAGCGCGGCGTGATCCGCTACAAGAGCGGAAACCCGCTTGCCCCGTCGAGCGGCCCATTGGACTGGGACGTCATCAAGCTGGGCACGGTCAGCGACCTGGCCGTTCATCCCTCCAACAGTTCGATCCTCTATGCCAGCATGGCCGGGAACGGGATCTACCGCACGGAGATCGGCGAGAACGCCATGGTGGAAACGACCCCTGGCACCCACAGCTGGACCAAGCTCACCGCGGGGCTGCCTTCGATCACCAAGGAGATGCGGGCGACCCTCGACATCCACCCGCTGTATCCCGGGATGCTCTATGCGGGAATCACCATGCCGCAATCCGGAGTGGACTTCGCCATTTACCGCAGCAACAACGGCGGGAACGACTGGGCGGTAATCAAGGCCTATGCCACGTATGACCTGGCCGACGACGGCTACAAGCGTCCCGCTTACAACCCCTACATCCGGGTGGCCCCGAAACCCGCGACGGGCACGTACCTGCCCGAAGTGATTTACTTCGGGGGGGCCGATCTCTACCAATTCGTGAACTACTACCCCTTGACGTCCCCCGTGATCGTTCCGCAGGGCGGCACCTACATGGTGTCGGGCTACGGCGTCAAGCAACGGGCGGGTGCGGACATCAAGGCGCTTGTCTTCCACCCCGACCCCGTCAACCAGGACAAGTACTACTACTCCCTGGGCGACCAGGGCATCTTCGTCTGCAGCATCCAGACGACGCCCAAGCAGGCGGCGCTGACCGGCAGAAAGTACGGGGAGGCCGGGGACGACTGCATCAATCGGAACGACAATCTGCGCGTCACCGAGTTCTACGATTTCGACGTATCGCGCACCAACCCCGACCTGATCCTCGGCGGCACCCAGGATACAGGCACGGTGCTCTTCGACGGCGACTCGACGTGGAAGGAGGCCTGGGGAGGGGACGGGATGTATTCGCTGATCAATCCGTTCAACGACAGCATCATGTACGCGCAGCATCAGTCGCTGAGCTCTACGGTCCGGTCACCGGATGGGGGCCTGAAATGGACGGCCAACAAGTTCCACGAATTGTGGGAGAACTACGGGAACAAGGGGTACATCACGATGGACCTGAACCCGGCCGTGGCCGACGGAGTGATTGCGCTCGGAAAGGACGGGAACGGCCTGCTGTACACGACGGACGGGGGCAAGACCTTCGAGGGGCTCAACTACTGGACCGGCGCCGTGAGCACGGTCATCGTGCACCCCACGACCTATGCATGGATTATCGGCACGCACAAGGGCTCAATCCTCCATTTCAACAAGGGCACGGGGATCACCAGTGCGGTGTTCACCCACCCGTTGGGTCAGAGCGTGTTGAGCCTCGCCGTGTCGCCGGTGAACCCGAACAGGTTGTTTGCGACGTTCGATATGTCGTACTGCGTGAATTGCACGGATCAGCGTGTCTACTACATCGACCTCGACTCGTCGAACTACGTCAACTCCAAGGCGCAGGACATCACTGCCGCGTTTCCGGAGAACCTCACGCCGCGCGTGATCGTCGGTGATCCCTACGACGCGAACGCCGCGTACGTGGGGACGGAGCGGGGTGTCTGGCGCTGGAGGCCGGCGGGCGCCGGCATGTTTCACTGGCAGCCCTACAACGACGGCTTCCCGCTGACCACCGTGGTGAAGCTCCTGATTGCCCCGGACAAGAAGCTGCTGGCGGCGACTAAGGGGCGAGGCGCGTGGCGGGTGACGGTTGGCTCCGCCGGCCAGTAGTAACCCCAGGCAGCGGTCGAAGCCGTTGACACGGACGCCGAGCGAGCCCGTCGGGGGATCGGACGGCCATCGCTGGCGGCCGCCGTTCGAGCTCGAACCTCCCGCCGCCGACGCCCCAACGGAATTCGGCCATGCGACGCGGCGTCAGCCTCATTTGCCTCATTACATCCGGTGACACGGCATGGCTCCTGTCGGAATGTGCGACGGCCAAGGCGCTGGGCAAGTATCTGGTCATCCTGTGCGAAGGAGGAGCAGACTTCAAACCCGCAATCCTCGGACAGGACTACGAATACATTTCATTTCCGTTGGGGGCGGTGGGCGGCCGTTCACGTGTGCGCCGGCCGTCCACGGCGCCGGCATCGTCCACCGGCGGGACTGCGCGGAGGACGATCGGAGGGATTTCCTCAGCCCTCTCCCTTCCACGGATCGCCAGGCAGTCGGGCAATGAGGCGCGACGACACGACCGGCGCTTCGGCCTCCGGGTCCCACGAGTACCCGGACGAAAGGAGCGGGCTGATGTCGGTGAGGAACGCGGCGTCCTGCATCTTCTGCTCGAGGTTCTCCTCGACGAGGGCGCGCGTGATGGAATGCTCTTCGTGTTCCATGTAGACCTGGAACGCGCGTACCACTCGCTCAGGATCCACTCGGCGGTCGCCGAGGGCCGTCGCCAGATCGAACAGGTCCCGCCCGGCCTTCCGCTGGTAGAGCGCGCGCAACTTGGTCGCGAGAAGTTCATCCAACTCGTAGGTCTGGACCTCGCAACGCCCCCCGAACCACCGCGACGACACCTCGAACGGCGCGTGCGTGAAGCCAAACACCGCGAAGTGCTCGCGGGTATTCGTCTCGACCTCGAGCTTCAGCGGGACCGGCGGAACGTCCTCGGATTGGAACCGGTAGGTGAAGGTCACGCGGCCCTCGCCCTGCTTCCACTTTGGCTTCCCGAGCCAGGGGTCGAGGGTGGCGCGGAGCGCGTCCATCATCGGTCCCGCGGGTTCCGGCCTCACCTGCACCAGGTCGATGTCCTCCGAGTAGCGGGCCGGCGGCCGCAGGTGAAGCTTGTAGAGCGCCGTCCCACCCCGAAACGCCAGGGCTGACCTCAGCACCGCGTTCGAGAAGATCTCGACCAGCGCGCGGCTGATGACGAGGTCCTGCTCGACCTGGAAGTCCTCGATCCAAGGTGCGTGGGCCCGCCACTCGGTGACATAGTCGTGCGGGATCACAGCTCGGGTTCCACCCGCGTGTTGATGTAGAGCTTCCAGCCTTCGCTTCGAGGAACGTGGCGGCGACCGGAAGGACGTGGTGCGTTCACCAGGAGTGGAACGGATTCGCGCGCGCGTTCGCGGACCCGGTCCTTGAGCCCCGTGGTCTTCTCGCTCGCCCCGACCAGTTCGAGCAGATAGCCCAGACGCTGCGCCCAGGGTATGGGTGCAGTCGCCGCGGCCGCGGCGAGCTTCTCGGGATCGAGCTTGCCGGCGAGCTCCGACAGCACGGTGCCCACGTTATCGAGTCCGCCGGCCCGATGCGGGTAGCCGACGAGATCGACGGCGGTCGCTTCCGGCGTCGACGCCAACACGGTGCCGCGAGGAGTATTGATGCTCTGGATGGGAACCTCGGAGAGCCGCTTGCGCGTGACGAACACCACTCGCACATTGCCGCATGCAATCGGTAGCCGCGGGCGCTCGAGCAGCACTTGAAAGGCCTGCGGACGTTGATGCGCGGCGCCGTGGTACTGGGCAGCCGTCAACAGCCCGGCGTAGTAGTTGAGGCCGAGTGCCCTCATCAGCGCCGGGATGAACTGGTCAGCAGGAAGGCATCGAATCGAGCGGTATTCGGGCGGCACCACCGCGTAGAAGCCCCTTGCCGGGGTCGCGATGATCCCCTGCTTCGAGAGTCGGAGCAGTGCCAGCTTCGCGGCCGCCTGTGAAACACTCAGGGCCTTCTGGGCGTCGGCGAGCCCGAAGAGGTACCGCCCCGAGGCAGCGAGGCTGTCAACGTACTGCCGAGCTTTGGTGGCCCGTCCTTCCGGTTTCATGTTTGGAAAGTAACACTTTGCGATACTTTACGCGAGTGGATCCGTAGAACGCCGTCCTCACTCTCGCGCAAACGCGAGGACGCGCACAGAGGACGGTTCCAGGATGTGCGCGAGCCACCGGTCCCACGCGTCCAGGGCCACACGCTTCTCCGCGTCGAACTCGTATCGTTGATAGACCAAGGTGGCCCTGGCGCCGCGATCGACGTGGTTGAGGACCCGCGAGATGGTCGTTCGCGGAATCCCGGCCATCGCCATGTTCGTGGCGCATGTGCGGCGCAGGTCGTGTCGGTGAAACGAGAACGACAGCAGGTTCTCACCGGATTGCTTCGTGGCTCGCTTCAGCTCGGCCCCGGCCTTCACAGCGCGCAGCGCGACCGACCCGCCCTTGATGCCGGCGAACACCCAGGGCGATTCCTTCGGCGCGTCGCCCCTGGCCTCCTCGAGCAAAGCCACCACGCGGTCGGTCAGCGGCACCCGGTGCGTGACGCGGTTCTTGGTCGCCGACTCGGACAAGGTCCACCACTTCGCGGCGAGGTCCAGGTCGGCCCATCGCATCCTGAACACTTCGCCTGGCCGCTGGCCCGTGAGCAGCAGCACCTGCAGGCCGCGCGCGATCATCGGGCTGATCGCCGCAACGTCATCGTCGTCGTTGCTCCTGCGCTTCAGCCGCGTGATCTCCTCGAGCACCGCCCACAGTTCTCGGATCTCGGCGCCCGACAGCACACGCTCCCTCCCTTGCTCGTCGCCGCCTGGTTTCGGCAGCCGCAGCGCAGGGTTTGCCACGATCCCCGGGATGTCCTCCTCGAGTGCCTTGTTGTAGATGCGCGAAACGAGCGCGAGGACGCGGTTCGCCATGACCGGGGCCGGTCGCTCGGCAATCGATCTCAGGAGCGTCCGCACCTCTGCGCGGCTGACGTCGGACGCCTTGCGGTCGCGCCACGCGGGCAGGAGTGCGTTGTCGAGGATGCGCCGGTCTTCCTTCCACGAGCGCTTGTGCTTGGTGGCGTACTCCTTGAGATACCAGGCCGCGAGCTCGCCGAACGACTGGATCTGCTTCCACGCGGCCTTCACGTCAGCGGGGTTCTCCCCCTTGATTTGAACCCCGCGGCGGTTCTCGAGCCCGAGGCGGCGCGCGTCCGCGAGCGTGACTGCCGGATACGTCCCGAACGTCAATCGTCTGAGCCGGCGGGAGCCGTGCGCGCGATAGAGGTAGCACCAGGTCTTGCGACCATGCTCCGACAGCCGAAGCACGAGGCCGGGTTCATCGGCGTCGAAGTAGTCGACGCGCCCGCCGGTGGGCTTCAGCGTCTCGAGGAAGCGCGCGGTGAGATGAAATTGCGGCATCCGAAAAGCTCTCGATGTCGAGTCAGCGGGTCACCCGTGGGTAACCAATGGGTAACCAACTGACGAGAGCTCAACTGAAATGCGCCGGAAGCGCCAGAGACGAGATCCGCTGTTTCTCGTTTATTTGTGCAATCTCGGTGAACAGCAGGCAACTGACCGAAACAGGTCGAAACGGCATTCCCCCTGAATGGCATTCAGGAGGTCACCGGTTCGATCCCGGTCAGGTCCACCAACCTTCGCTCTTGGCTGCACGCGAAGGTTGTCCCGCCGAGGCCCCGCAGGGCGAAGGCGGACCCCAACCAATCGGTGACCATCTGCGGCGA
>DASXVO010000068.1 GCA_036504215.1 Vicinamibacterales bacterium
GATCATGCCCGGCGACAACGTCGACATGACCGTCGAGCTGATCACCCCGATCGCGCTCGAAGTCGGCCAGCGGTTCGCGATCCGCGAAGGCGGTCGCACCGTCGGCGCCGGCGCGATCACCAGCATCATCGCGTAGCGAGACAGAGATGGCGAAGCAGCGGATCAGAATCCGCCTCAAGGCGTACGACCACCGGCTGCTCGACCAGTCGGCTGCCCAGATCGTCGAGACGGCGCAGCGCACGGGCGCTGACGTCGTCGGACCGGTCCCGCTGCCGACCCGGATCGAGAAGTTCACCGTCCTGCGGTCACCGTTCATCGACAAGGACTCCCGGGAGCAGTTCGAGATCCGCACCCACAAGCGGCTCATCGACATCCTGGACCCCTCGTCCAAGACGGTGGACGCCCTGATGCGACTCTCGCTGGCCGCGGGCGTCGACATCGAGATCAAGATGTGATGAAGCGCACGCTGATCCGGGCCAGGGCCGCGTTGGCCCCTGCGCTCCTCGCTCACGCACCCACGAAGTGCGCTCGCTCCGGTGCTCGGGGCCGCCTTGCCCTGACCTCGGCTGAGCGTGCGCTGAAGGTATGTCCATGAGCATCGGTTTGATCGGCCGCAAGGTCGGCATGACGCAGGTCTTCCAGCCGGACGGGACGATGGTCGCGGTCTCGGTCGTGGAGGTCACCCCGAACACCGTGACGCGCCTGCGGACCGACGCGCAGGACGGCTACACCGCCGTCCAGCTGGGCGCCGGCGAGCGGGCCAGGCTGACGAAGCCGCTGGCGGGCCAGCTCAAGGGCCTGCCGCGGGTCCGGACGATCCGCGAGTTCCGGCTCGACACCGCCGACGGCTTCAGCGTCGGCCAGCAGCTGACGGTCGCCGAGATCTTCGCCGAGGGCGACCTCGTCGACGTCACCGGCGTGTCGAAGGGCCAGGGCTTCGCCGGCACCGTCAAGCGCCACAACTTCTCGCGCGGTCCGAAGACCCACGGATCGGACAACTACCGGAGGCCGGGCTCCATCGGCCCCGGCACCACGCCCGGTCGCGTCTACAGGGGCCTCAAGATGGGTGGCCACATGGGACACGAGCGGGTCACCATCAAGAAGCTGCGCGTCGTCCGCGTGGACTCCGAGCGGAACCTCATCCTCGTGAAGGGAACCGTCCCCGGAGCGCCCGGCGCGCTCACCTTCGTCCGGAAGGCGTGACGATGCCGCAGACAACCCTCTACGACCGCACGGGCGCCAGCGTCGGGAGCGTCGACCTCAACGAGACGCTCTTCGCGGCACCCGTCAACGAGGCCGTCCTCCACCAGGCGGTCGTCGCGCAGCTGGCCGGGCGCCACCTCGGCACCCACGACACCAGGACCCGCGGCGAGGTCCGGGGCGGCGGCAAGAAGCCGTACCGCCAGAAGGGCACCGGCCGCGCGCGGCAGGGCTCCCGCACGGCCCCGCACTACAAGGGTGGCGGCGTCGTGTTCGGCCCGCACCCGCGCTCCTACGACCAGAAGCTGCCCAAGAAGATGCGCCGCCTGGCCCTCCGGTCGGCGCTGACAGCGAAGCTCGGCGACGACGCGATCCGCGTGGTCGACCGGTTCGGCATGGACAGCGAGCCCCGGACGAAGGTGTTCGTCGGCATCCTGGAGGCGCTCGGCGCCGGGGACGGCCACGGACGCCGCGTGCTGGTCGTCGCCCCGGCGAAGGACGAGCTGCTGCTCCGTTCCGCGGCCAACCTGCCGTCGGTGTCGATCATCCTGGCCGACTCGCTCAACGTGGTCGACCTGCTCAACGCCGACGCGATCCTGATCGAGCAGCCGGCGCTGGCCCGCATGGATGAGGTGTACGCGTGAGCGCTCTCACCGCCGCCGACATCATCCTCCGCCCGGTGATCTCGGAGAAGTCGATCGACGAGTCCGGGCGCGGCAAGTACACGTTCGCGGTCCATGACAAGGCGAACAAGATCCAGATCAAGGCCGCCGTCGAGGAGCTGTACAGCAAGGAGAAGGTGACCGTGGTCGCCGTCAACGTGCTGACCGCGAAGCCGAAGGAGAAGCGGAGGGGGACGAAGCGCGGTCGCATCACCGGCCACACCTCCGCCTGGCGGAAGGCGATCGTGACCCTGGCCCCCGGCCAGAAGATCGAGTTCTTCGAGGGGGTGTAGGAATGCCGCTTCGCAGCTACAAGGCAACGTCCCCGGGCCGCCGGTGGATGACTCGCTCGACCTTCGAGGAGATCACCACCGACCAGCCCCACAAGCCCCTGCTCGAGCCCATGAAGCGCGGCTCCGGCCGGAACAACATGGGCCGGCTCACCGTTCGTCATCGCGGCGGCGGCGAGAAGACCCACTACCGGCGGATCGACTTCAAGCGCGACAAGCCGGGCGTGCCGGCGCGCCTGGCCACGATCGAGTACGACCCGAACCGCTCCGCGCGGATCGGCCTGCTTCACTACCGCGACGGCGAGAAGCGC
>DASXVO010000069.1 GCA_036504215.1 Vicinamibacterales bacterium
GGCCGAGCCGCTGTTTCTCGCCCATACCTGGATCAGGTATGTGCCGGCGACGGTCGGCGTCCAAGAAGCCATGCTGCTCGACGTGCTGTAGCCTTGTGCCAACGTCCACCCCGCTCCTGGGACGTTGATCCAGAATTCGTAACTGATCGGAGCCACGCCTGCTGTAGTTGTTGCTGTCCACGTGATCGGAGTTCCCACGGCAACCGGGAACGTCTGGTTCGCCGTCAGGCTCTGCACCACGAGCGGCCCCGCCGTCGACACTTGGTTCGACGCTGTCGTGGAATTCCCCGCCGCGTTGTACGACCACACCCGGTATATGGAAGGTCCTGGCACCGCCGTGTCGGTGAAGGTCGTGGCGTTCGCGAGCGCGGTGCCGATCTGTGTCCATGTCGGCGTCGGGGCGGTCTGGGGGTTGGGACCGCGCTCGATCTTGAACCCGATCTCGTTCCCTGAATTCCCCAGTGACGTGGCTGCCGGCGTCGGGTCGCGCCAGTTCAGGATGAACTGCGTGAATCCGGGACCACCCAACGCCCCCGTCAACTGGAACGGCGCCGGCGGCGTGGTCGCCGTGTAGCTGAACGACATCGGCCGCATCATGTCGTTCTCTTCGTGGCCGAGGATGTGGCAGTGCCACACGTACTCCCACCCGAAGTTGGTCAGCGCGTTTACGACAGGGATCGCGTTGCCGTTTGCCGGGTTGGTGACCGAGAGGGTCGCACCAACCGGTTGCGTCGGATCGAGCGGACGGTTGCTGTTCGGAATGCCGAACGGCAGCGCCATCGACAGCGGCCGAAGTGCCACCACCACGTCCTCGAGCGGGTTCATCCGAACGGTGTCCTTCCACCCCAGCTCGTTCGCGTTGGTCGGCCGGATCATGCCGTCCCAGCCAACCCGATTGATCACCTGCACGTTGAACAGGTGGAAGTGAATGGCGTGCGTGTCCACCCCGTTGTGCGTGATCTTCCAGATCTGCTGCTGCCCGTCGACCAGGCTCTCCGTCACCGGGTCGACGAACCCGAGCGGAATGGTGGTCTGGGTGTTGAACCGGGTGAATGGGAGTTCGACGCCGAGCGTCGCGTTCATCCGTCCGTAATCCAGTGTGAACAGCTCCTGAATCGCCTTCGGCTCCATGTAGAACGACGTCGGAGGAGTCAGCGGCGGCGACGAGATTGGCGTGTAGGTCAGGTAGTTGTCCGAGATGCGCGCCTTCGTGTCGGTGAGCGGCTTCCCAACGGCGGCCGAGTAGGCGGATTCCGGAACGATCGGCTGCGGCTGCGTGAAGTTGAACGCTACCGGCATCGCGGCGGTGAGGTCCGCCAGGCTCACGGTGGTCGGGCCCACTGGCGCCGCGCCGACCTCGAACCTCATGATGGTGCGGGTGTTCGGCCCGTAGCCGGGCAGCGTCGTGGGCGCGCCGCCCGTCGTCGTCTGATCCGGATCGCCCGTGTAGTAGTCGAGCCGGCTGTCGAACGCGGGCACCGGCGCCGGCGCGTCGTTGTAGAGAATCAGCTGCGAGCCGGCCGGAATGCCCGAGAAGTTCACGAGGACGTCGGCACGCTCCGCCGGCCCGAGCAGCAGGCCGTGGTAGTTGATGTTCAGCACGACGATGTTGCGGCGGTTGAGCTCGTAGCTGGCCGGCATGCTGGGAATCACCACCGGCGAGGGCAGGATCCCGCCCTCGGTCCCGATCTGGATGATCGGGGGCCCGGCCGTCGACGGGTCGGGGACGCCGCCGTCACGGCCGTCGGTCGGCCAGATGTCCGGCCAGCACTTCGTGCTGCCGTTCAGCGGAAGCCCCGTCCCGCCGAGGGGCGCCCCGGTGCCGGCGAACTGCGGAACCGGCAGGCCTTCGGCGCTCGGCGGGATCGTGCTGACCGTGCACGGCGGAACGAGTGCGGTCGCCGCCGGCTTGAAAGCCGGCACCAGCGACACCTCGGTGTTGATTGAGGCAACGGCCGTGGCGGTGGCCGCACCAACGCCGGCGGGCGGAGGGGCGATCGTCACGGTGGGCGGCGCCGTCCAGGGCGTCGTCCCCTGGGTGACCGTGATGCCGGCGATCCTGCCGTTCGCGCCCACGGCTGCCACGGCTGTTGCGCCAGCCCCGCCGGCGCCACCGATGATGGTGACGGCGGGAGGCAGCGCGGGCGGCGGCGCGTAGCCGGCGCCTGGACTCGTCAGACCGACGCTCAACGGCTGGACGTAGTAGAGACCGAGGTTGAGGTGACGGTCGTTGGTGGCGTTGAGGATCTGGAACCGATACGCCTGCGCCGCCACGGGCATCGTCGGATACGCGGTGCCGTTCACGACGGGCGTATCCATGAAGGACTCGGGCGTGCCCGACGGGTTCGGCGTGCCCGGGCACGTGAGCGTGGTACCCGGCGCAAGCGTTCCGGCCGGATACCCGACCGACGTGCAGGCATACGGCTGCGCGCCCGGCACGAAGGTGGCTGGATTCTGAACCGGCCAGAACCAGGGACCGTAGTCCCAGCGGCCGAACGCGTTCGCTCCGTAGATGTCCGCGGGGTTCTGGTTCGGGATGTACACGTGCGGGAACCAGAGGTTGCCAAGACCGGGAGGTCCGACCTGGTCGCCGCTGGCGTAGCCCGTGAAAACCGTGTTCCAGGTGGGATCCTCGGCCGCCAGCTGCGTGGGCGGCGGCACGAACGTCTTGTCCTGGATCACCAGCGGCACGCCCCAGTGATACGCGCCGCCAAGGTCCGGGATGACCTTCTTGAGCGCAGGGTTGACGCCGGTGGTGTTGGTACCGTTGATGAGGTCGTTCTGCACCGGGTCGGTCAGCAGATACCCCGCCGCCTCACCGGCGTACACGTTGAGGCGCGTCAGGCCGTAGGCGTGGTCGTGGTAGAACATCAACCGCGCGCTCTGCTGGTTGCTGTAGTAGAAGGTCAACGAGCCGTCCGCAGCCGGCGCCATGTCGGGCACATCGGTTGCCGACGCGCCCTTTTTGAGGGTCGCCGTCTCGCCGACGGGCACCGTCCACTGGTGCGGCGTGCCGTCGCTGATCCAGGGCGTATTGCCCCCGTGCAGGTGGATCACGGCGCGGTTCTGCGTGTAGTTGGTGCCGTCGGGCCCCATGCCCGCGCCCATGTACGTGGTGTCGGTCGGGATGAAGAGGTCTCCGCCGGTGCCGGTGGGCAGGTTGTTCGTGAACTTGATGCGGACCGGCCGGTTCGCCGCGGCGAGGATGACCGGACCGAGATAGTGGACCGGCTTCGGCGCGATGGTGTTGTTGGCCGGCGTGGGATTCACGACGGCCGGGTCGGTGCCGTTGTTGGTCTGCACGTAGCCGCGGAGCAGCGTGCCGCCGACCGGCAGGTCGCCGTGCATCCTCTCTCGATACTGAACCAGGGAGATCTCGTAGTAGTCCGAGCCCGGGTAGCTGACCGTATCGGCAACGGCAATCGGGATGAACTGGCCGAGATCGTTGGCGTTGCAGGCCGCCGGGGACGCGCAGCCGGGCAGGCCGAGGCCGGGCAAGGTGTTGATGAACTTACGGATGCCACCCGTGACGGCTCCCGTCGTCAGGTTGATGGCCGGCAGGGGGCTGTTGGCGTAGTTCGCGACGCCGAAATAGTCGGCGTTCTGCAGGCCGTTCGGCGGACCGCCCGCGGCGGTGATCGGCGGCGGGGCGGCTTCGCCAAGCCCGCCCTTCCTGGTAGTCGCTGCGACAGCAGCCCTGGCAGCGGCGGCACGCGCGGCGGCGGCTTCGCGCTGCTTGTTGGTGGTGCCCCTCATCACGCCGGGCGGCGGCTGAAGATCGTTGACGGGCGCGGGCGGCTGGGCTTGCCCGCTTCCCTGCGTCGGCATCTGCGCGCCAACCTGGACGATGCCACACGCGAGAACCAGGGCCACCAGCGCCAGACGCAGCAGCCAGTTCATCGAACGATTTCTCATATGCTCTCCTCGGTGCCGCGGCACAACTTCGCCAGGGAACGACTCAGCTGGAATTACTAGCGGACCTACTTTAGTGTGCTGAGGAGAAGGGCTCAATGGGAGGTTGGTACCAGACCGAGTACTAAGACGGGGGTACCGGGGTACCAGGGGCTCGTGGCTCTGGGCCCCGCAGGATTACACGGGCACTGGTCGGTTCTGATCGGCTGCAATGTCTTGATAGATGGTCGCTTCGACTCCAGGCGTGCGATAGGTGGGGACCACTTCCCGCAGTTTCGCGAGGACTCCGCAATCGTCGCCGCGCCTTGCAAGCCGGACAAGGTCAAGGACTCGCTGCTCGAGTGCCGGAACGTCAGAAACCGAGCGGCGGCGAATTCGGATCACCTTTTCGACGCCTGAGGGCTCGCTATCTTCAACGTCGCCCAGTAGTTCCTCGTACAACTTCTCGCCCGGCCGGAGGCCTGTGAAGACGATGGGAATGTCTTCGTTCGGGATGAAGCCCGACAGGCGGATGAGGTTGCGGGCGACGTCCACCACCTTGATCTGCTCGCCCATGTCGAGGACCAGCACCTCGCCGGCCTCGCCAACAGTCGCCGCGTGGAGGACGAGGACGACCGCCTCTGGAATCAACATGAAGAAGCGGCGGATGTCGGGATGCGTGACGGTGACCGGCCCGCCCGACTTGATCTGCTCGACGAAGCGGGGGATGACGCTGCCGTTGCTGCCAAGGACGTTGCCGAAGCGGACGACGCCGAACCGTGTGCCGTTGGCGTCGGAACCGGTCGCGAGCCCCTGGACGATCAGCTCGCACACGCGCTTGGTGGCCCCCATGACGCTCGTGGGGTTCACCGCCTTGTCGGTGGAGATCATCACGAAGCGGGAAACGCCGTAGCGAACGGCTGCGCGGGCGAGCACCCACGTTCCGCCGACATTGTTCTTCACGGCCTCGCAGGGGCTCGCCTCCATCAGCGGAACGTGCTTGTGGGCGGCGGCGTGGAAGACGATGTCGGGGCGGTGGCGGGCGAAGACGTCGTTGACGCGACGGCGATCGGTCATGTCGCCGATGACGGCGTGGATCGTGGGCACGGGCGGGACGCCCGTGCCACTCCCATTCTGGGGGCCCATGCTGCTCCGCAAGCGGTCGCGGAGGTCGTTCTCTATGGCGAACAGGCTGTTCTCGTAGCGCTCGAAGAGCACGAGCTTTCGCGGCCCGAACCCCATGATCTGACGGCACAACTCGGATCCAATGGAGCCACCGGCACCGGTGACAAGGACGGACTTGCCACCAATGAGATCCCGAATGGGCGTGGCGTCGAGGCCGACAGGCGCCCTTGGAAGCAGGTCTTCGATGGCCAGTTCGCGGATTTGGCTGACGGACACGCGGCCATCGAGCACGTCGCGCAGGTTCGGCAGCGTCTTGATCGGGAGGTTGTACGGCTCCAGGACCTTGACGATCGTCCTGATGGTTGCGGGGTCTGCCGCCGGCATGGCAATCAGCACATCGTCTGGCTTCTCGCGCTCGATGATGCCCGGGACGTCGGCGCGGGTTCCCAGAACCGACACGCCGTGGATCCGCTGGCCCACCTTGCGGCGGTCGTCGTCGATGAAGCCGATCGGCTCGCCGTGATAGAAGCCGCGGCGCTTCATGTCGCGGACGATCATCTCGCCCGCGTCACCGGCCCCGAACACGAGAACGCGCCGGCCGTGCTCGGACCTGTTCAGCTCGCGCACCAACCGCCGGATGGAACGGACCCCCACCAGGAAGCCGATGAGCAGGACGGCATCGATGATGTAGACAGAGCGGGGGTAGACGTTGGCGCCGAACACCAGGCGGATGACGACGAAGAACAGTAACGAGCTCGTCGCGACGGCGCCGACGATGTTGCGGGCGTCGCGGATGCTGGTGTAGCGCCAGAGCCCCTCGTAGAGGCGAAACGGGATGAACGTCACGGCGCGGATCAACACCAGCGCCGGCAGAAGATGGCGAGCCTGGGCGGCAAGATCGGGCGGCACCACGCCGTCGAACCGCAGCCACAACGCCAGATAGTAGGAGGCGACGACCATTGCCAAATGGATGGCAATGACGATCAGCCGCCGGTACTCCATGAACATCTGGAGCACGCGGGACGCGACGTTGGGCTGGGGCTTCATGGGTGCGGTGTACAACTGCCAGCCGACTTGCTACGACTCCTTCGAATGGTAGTACTGGCCATGATCTCGGCGGCCCCTCGACTCGCTTCGCTCGCTCAGGGTCGCCGCGATTCTAGGACTCTTTTGAATGGTAGTACTGACCGTAATCGCGGCGATAGTAGTGCGAGTAGTAGTAGGAGTGGCGCTCGACGTCCACCTTGTTCAGGACGCCGCCCAGGAATCTCGCCTTGGCGGCCTCGAGTTGCTCGAGGGCGGCGGAGGCGGTGTACTTGCTGGTCTGCTCGCAGGCAATCACGAAGAGGACGCCGCTCGCGGTGTGGCCGACAACCGACGCGTCGGTGACGGCCATGACGGGCGGGGTGTCCACGATCACCCAGTCGAAGTGTTCCTGGAGCGTCGTGAGGAAGTCGCGGAACCGGTGCGAGCCGAGAAGTTCCGCGGGGTTCGGCGGCGTGACGCCGGCCACGAGCAGCCACAGGTTCTGGACGGGCGTCTTCCGGACGGCCTCGCTGGCCTTCGCGTTGCCGACGAGCACGTTCGACAAACCGGGCGCCTGCGTCTCCTTGAAAATCGTGTGGACCTTCGGCTTCCGCATGTCGGCATCCACCAGGATCACGCGCTGACCGGCCTGGGCGAGTGCCACGGCCAGGTTTCCCGCAATCATGGTCTTGCCTTCGCCTGGCCCCGTGCTGGTGACCACGATTGAACGGCCGCCTTCATCGGCAGAGGAGAACAGGACGTTTGTGCGGATGTTCCGGAACGCTTCCGAGAACGAGGTCGGGGCCCCGGTGTGGATCAGAACGTCCTTGCTGTCCTTGTCGCTCAACCGCGGGACCAGGCCAAGGAAGGGCAACCCGAGGTAGTTCTTGATTTCGTCGGGGTTCTTGACCCGGTTGTCGATGTACTCGAAGAAGAACGCCAGGCCGGCGGCGCACAGGCCGCCGCCGAAGACCGCGAGCAGCAGGTTCAGCGTCTTGTTGGGGCGGGTTGGGCGCGCGGGCACTTCCGCGGCGTCAACCACGCGGATGTTGCTGGTCTTGAGCTCCGCCGACACGCCCGTCTCCTTCGCGCGCTGGAGCAGGCTGTCGAACATCTGGCGGTTCGTGTTGGCGTCGCGCTGGAGGACGCCGTAGTCGATGCCCTTGCGGCTGAGCGCCATCGCCTCGCTCTTCTGCCGCTCGAGCGCCGCCACGAGGCGCTGCTCCTGCGACTGCGCGGCGAGGTATTCGTTCTTCATCGACGCGACAACCTTGCCGATCTCGCCCTGCAGCTTGGCGTCGGTCTGCTCGATGGCCGACTTGACCCTGATCATCTCAGGGTGCTTCTCGCCGTACTTCTCGCCGAGCGAGGCCTGCTGGCGCTGGAGTTCGGCCAACTGCCCCTTCATCTGCTGGATGAACGTGTTCGAGAGGATCGCCGGGAAGGTATCGATGGCGGCACGGTCGTGCTGGATCGACTGGATCTGGTTGTAGAGCGCCTCTTTCTGCAGCCGCTCGGTGCGGGCCTTCGTCACGGCAGCGTTCAACTCCGCCAGCGTCTGGACGACGATGTTCTGCTTGTCCTCGAGCGAGACGGCATCGGTCTGCTCCTTGTAGCGCTGGAGTGCCTGCTCGCTCGACTCCACCTGCTTGCGCTGCTCGCCGAGGCGCTGGCCGAGCCAGTCGGACGCCTCCTTCGACGAGAGGAAGCGGTATTCGAGATTCTGCTCGATGTAGCTGCGCGCCATGGCGTTGGCCGCACGGGCTGCCAGTTGCGCGTCGGTCGATTCGAACGTCACATCGACCAGTCGGCTGTTGCGAATCGGCGAGACGGTGATGTGCTTGAGGAACGCCTCGATCACCCGCGACTGCCCCGGCGTTTCGTCGGACGCCACGATCGGCACGTTGGCGGTGGCTACGTTGGCCGGCTTCGGGCCGCCGCCCGGTGTGGAGTCGGCCTGCGGGCCCGCTTCCTTCTTCTCTGGTCCGCCCAAGCCCACGCTCGTGAGGAGGCTGGACCCCACCGCGCCCTTGTCCTTGCCGGCGAAGTCCGGATGGTTCCAGAGGCCAACGGCCTCGATCGTCCGCTTCGCCAGCGCACGGCTCTGCAGGATCTTGTACTGCGTCTGGTAGTAGTCGGTGCTGGACTTGTCCTGCTCGATGACCTCCTTGAACGAGATCACGTTTGGATTCTCTGGCTCGATCAGGAGTTGCACGTGCGCAGAATAGATGGGCGTCTGTGTGAAGGTATAGACGACGACCGACACGACGACGACGAGGAACGCGGTGATGGCGGCGAATCGGCGCTTGTAGAGGACGCGGACGTAGTCCAGGAGGTGGACTTCGGTGGCCGGAAGGAGGTTGCTGTCGCCGTAGCCGCCTCGACCCTGGTCGGGGCCGGCGGGATAGGATTCGGCGGCGGCGTGCACTCCGCCCTGGCCGGCCGCGCCGTTGCCCCCCCCGCCTCGGCGCTTGCCGGAGGGACCGCTCGCGCTCAGGGGATCGCCGGATCCCAGGTTGCCATCGAGAGCGGGATTGAAGCCGGGCTCAGTTGTATTGCCGCGCTGCTCTGCCATGAATAGAACCTTTGGTTAGTACTTCGACTCGCAACCCCGGTCACGCTCGGTTGTCGGCGCATGTGGCCGGTTGTGCTCGCTCAGCACGAAGTCCTGAGTGCACGAAAACGTCGCCGTATGTGTGCACGGAAGGACTTAGAAGAAGCGCTCGGGGACGATCACCGTGTCGCCTGGGAGAACGGAGTCGCCGAGGTCCACCTTGATCTCGGTCTTCTTGCCCTTGACGAGGCGCACGATCTTGATTCGAGACGTGGAGCCGCGGTCGGTCACGCCGCCGGCCAGCGAGAGCGCCTGGAGGACGGTGGTGTCTTTCGTCTGAAGCGCGTAGGCGCCAGGATTCTTCACCTGGCCGAAGACGTAGATCGTCTCGGCGCGGGGCACGAAGATGGTGTCGCCGTCCTTGAGCGCGACGTTCTTGGCCATCGCGCCACTCTGCAGGTCCTTCAAATCCACCCGCACGGTGTTCTTGTCGTTCGCCTGGCCGGGCATCACGGGGCCGTTCGGCGATTTCCCGTCGGTCGGGTGGACGATAATCGCCTCGGTTCCCGCGGTGGGCGTCGTCGAGCCGGCGCGCGAGAGCGCCTCGATGAGCGACATGTCGCCGGTCAGGGTGTACGTGCCGGGCGACCTCACCTCGCCGACGATGAACACGCGCTGGCTCTTGTAGGTGTCCACAGCCACCGTCAATTGCGGATTCTTGAAGTAGCCGTCGGACAGTCGCTTCTTGAGTTCGTTCTCCACCTGGCGCAACGTGAGGCCACCCACCTGCAGGCGGCCGATCAAGGGAAAGGTGAAGCTGCCGTCGGTCTCCACCGTGAACTTGCCGGACAGATCCGCCTGGTCCCAGACGGTAATGCTGAGGACGTCCTGTGGGCCGACGACGTAGTCGGCCTGCTGGGACGCGGGCGGAGCTGCCGATTGCTGCGCCGCGGCGAGCGTAGCCACGAATACCAGGATTGCGGCGAGAACGGCTGCCGGCGGCCCGCCATGAGCGAGCGCGGCGAGTCGAAGGACGCGGGCGAAGAATGAGTTCGTCTTCATCTGGCTAGAATCCGTAGACAACCGACGTGCCGACGCGGAGGCCTTCGTAGGCCCGGATTTGAAAGTCGGAGCGGCGCGTGTAGTAGTCGGCGTTCAGGCGGAGGCGCACGTTGGGGCCGAGGCGGTAGCCGACGCCGCCGCCGTAGAAGCGAACAACGTCGGTGCGCCCCGTGGTGGTACCCACGCCACCACCCGAGATGAGCCCGGGGCTGCATGGAGTCGTCGATCCGCAGGTGGCGCGCTGATAGTCCAGGTACTGGATCCCCGCCCGGGCCTGCACGTCCCACGGCCCGGCCACCTGCTGCGTGATGGTGCCGGTGACGCCGGTCAGCAGGTAGTAGGGCTCTTGGTTCTCAAAGGAATAGGCCACATCCCTGTCCGCGGTGACGGCGAAGCGCGTCGCCCCCATCAGCGTGTACCCCAGATTGACGGCGGCCACGACACCCGCATAGTCGGGCATGCCCGGCGTGAGCATCTTCAGGTTCCGAAAGCCGACGCGCGCGGAGCCGTTGATGAGGGCGAACTTCCCGAACTCGACGCCCGGCATAATCCGAAAGCCGTTGCTGTCGCGGCCCGACGCGTACTCGAATCGCTCGCGCACGCTCTCGGCGTCGAGGACGACGGTGGTGAGCGGCGTCAGGGCGTACCGGAGCCTCGCCGTGGCCACGTTCGTTCGACGATTGAGCTGGTAGGCGAGGAACGTGTCGCTGAACTGCTCCCCCTGGGCGTAGACCGTCTTCGCGGTCCGGTAGGCCAGGCCACATGTCGTCTTCCTCGAGAACGGCACATCGACGCCGCCTAAGATCCCGGTTTCGGACCGGCGCACGCGCTGGTCGACCTCGTAGCCCGGGCGGTCGCGGATGTTCAGGTAGGAGAAGCCGGCGTACGGTCGGAAGTGCGTCAACGGAAGCTCGAGCCTGGCGTTGTCGTCGGTGTTGAACCCGCGCTCGGTCGTGTACTTGGCGAAATAGACATACCCGACGCTGGCGTGGATGGACAGGCGGCCCTTGCCGAGGCGCAGCCAGGCGTCGGCAGCCGGCGTCGCGGTGAACGTAAAATCGCCTTGGGGATCGTTCCACGAGTTGAAGACGTTCGTGTCGAAACCCAGATTGTTGAGCGCGATCGACGGGGTTGCGGCAAACGGGCCGATGCGCAAGCGTGCGGTCGCGAACGGGTCTGTGGCGGCGTCCTGGGCGACAACACGGACGGCCGTTCCACACAGAAGGACGAGGGCGAGGAGGATGAGGCGAAGGGCTTTGTCAGTCAAGGGTCGAAAGTCCAGAGTCGAGGGTCCAGTACCTTACCTATGCATGCCGTGGCAGCGGCAGGCGGAGGGTGCGCATCTTGCGATAGAGGTTCGGGCGCTGGATGCCGAGGGCGCGGGCGGCTTCGCCGATCCGGCCGCGATGGCGCTCGAGCACCGCGACGATGTAGTCGCGCTCGAAGCGTTCCTTCGCCTGGCGAAGCGTTCCGGCCGCAACGAATGTCCGAGCCGAGTCGTCGAGATGGACCGACCCGAGCAGATCCTCCAGGCGCAGGAATGTCCCCGGCAGCACCGCCGCGAGGCTGTGGATGAGCGCCTGCATCTCGCGCACGTTGCCGCGCCACGGGAGGGCGGAGAGCAGGGCCATCGCCGGCGGGTCAATCTCCTTCGGTTCGAGGTGGCTTGCCGCGCAGGCTTCTTCCAGGAACGCCGTCGCGAGCAGCGGGATGTCCTCCCGGCGGTTGCGGAGCGGCGGGAGGTCGATGCGGCTGGCCGAGCATCGCTTGCACAGGTCCGCGCGGATTCGGCCCTCTGCCACCGCGGTTTTCCAATCCGGTTCGGATGAAGCAATCAGCCGCACGCGGAGCGGCAAGGTGCGCTTGCCTTCCTGGATCGTCACCTCGCCGTCGCGCAGGATGCGGGCCAACCGAGCCTGCACGCGCGTGGGCATCTCGGGCAGGTGCGCGAGAAAGAGCGTGCCGCCGACAGCGCCGCAGAGGACGCTCGTCGTGCTGATTCGGTCGAGTCCCTGGCGGTGATCGGGGCCGCCATTCGAGGGCGTCGTCGACGCTCCGAAGAGCGTCGCCTCCAGTTCTTCGACCTCGGCGCAATCGACGGCAACAAAAGGCGCGTCAGGCCCGGGCGACAGGTGGTGCAGCTCGCGCGCGACCATGCGGCGACCGGTGCCGGCTTCCCCGCACAACAGCACGCCGGTCTGGACCGCGGCCGCTTTGTTGACTCCGACGATGACCGCCTGCATCGCAGGCGAGTGAGCGACGATGGTCGGACGCGTCGTCGTCACTGCAGATTCCGATTCACCGGTGGTTGGATGAGGCACAGCAGATCTCGGCGTACAGCTTCGCCCCGTGACTCACAACGGATTCTTTTTGAAAGCCTCCGTCGAATGAGCCCTGGAGCCCCGGCAGGCACCGACGAACGAGTTGTGGCGAGATCGGACGAGAAGTTGCGGACTGAACGGGTGTTATTCTCTACATCGAGGGGGATGTGTCAAGGGAAATACGATTTCGTCAAGATTGATACACCCGCAAAGATGACCGGGTTCATTCACTTCGCCGGGTTGCCGGCCTGTCCGCACCGGTACCAAGGTACTGCGGGGACAGTACCTCCGGGCCATTGGTCTCACCTGCCACGGTTGGCACACTGGGGCTGCGTTCGCCGATCTCATCGTCCTCCCGTCCGTTGGAACGCCGAGCGTGTCGCCGCCCATGACCATCAGCCAGACTCGACCGCGCGCGCGGCGCTACAGGGTGGAAGCGGCAGTCCGCTTCACGGCCGCCGGAGTTGCGTGGCAAGACGGCTGGATGCTGGAGATGAGTCGTTCCGGCGCACTCTGGGAAACGAGCGGTGCGCTTCCGTCTCCCGGCGACCGCGTGGAGTTCATCGTCCACCTTCCCGTGTTCGGCGCGGCGGGCAACACCCACATCCGCTGCACTGGACACGTCATCCGCACGGATTCCCCCGGCAGGGTCATCGCGTCGATCGAGGAGTACGAGTTCGCGAAGAGCGGATCACCGGACAGGTATCAGGGATCGGGGGGCGGGGATCGGGGGGCGGAGGGATCACGCTCGGATCCGGATCACGACGAGGAATGATTCGGAGGCCGCAGAGGCCGCTCGGGCTGTGCCCCGAGGGTTTGCCGCTTTGCCGCCTAGTCGCCTTGTTGTCTCAGACATTCCCCGACCGCGGTACCCGGTGGATCGCGATGCCGGCCACGACGGCAAAGAGCGCCGCGATGCCGGGGATCTGCAGGCTGAACTCCACGATCTCCTGGAAGGCGATCGCGACGAGGCCTGTGGTGGCGCCGACGCGCAGCCAGTACGTGGTCGGGTCGTCGTTCCCTTCGGCGAAGCGCCGCGTGATTTCGCGGGCGAGCAGGAGAATCGCCAGGAGGGCTGGAAGCGCGAGGAGCAGGCCGCCCTCAGCCAGGATCTGCACGTAGTCGTTGTGCGCCTCGACGAAGTGACCGGTGTCGCGCCCGAACGTCTGGAAGACGAGCGTGGCGGTGCCGTAGGTGTTCAACCCGGTGCCGAACCACGGGAAGTTCAGGAAGACGTTCCAGGCGTCCTTCCACGCCGCGACGCGCTGGGCGAAGTCGTTGCCGGACGCCAGCGCGAAGCGCTCGAGGATCCGGTCGATGCCCACCCACCCGAGGCTGAGCGCCGCGACCAGGGCGATGTAGACGAGCAGTACTTTGCGGCGCGATCCGGTCGTCTGGTGGCGCATGACGAACCAGGCGGAGATGGCGAGCGCGAGGACGAAGCAGGACGTCCCCGAGCGCGAGAGCGTGAGGACGAGCGACACGCCCATCACGATCACGGCCAGGCCGACGAGAACGACCTGGCTGGCACCGGACGAGGAGAACCAGAGAACACGGTCGCGGAGCGTGGGTTTGACGCCGCGCATGGCACGGCTGACCAGCCCGAAGAAATAGCCGATCGACACGGGCAGCGCCAGCAGCATCCAGCCGGCGAAGTGGTTGCGGTTGACGAACGGTCCGAACGGATACGCCTGGAAGATCGGCTTCCAGAAGCCGTAGATCTTCTCGGTCGGGCTCGGGTCGCGACCGTAGAGCCCGGATTGGACAATCCCGGCGAGCGCGAGCAGGAGACCGAGCAGCACGAGTCCGCCCGCCAGCACACCCAGCGACCTTCGGCCCAGTCCGCGCGCCGTACCCACCAGCAACAGCCCGAGTGACCCGAGCGCTGCGATCCCCAGCCACGTGCCTGGCGGATCGATCGACATGGGGTGCCGGTACCCGCTCGCGGCTGCGTTCACATAGGCGATGTTGAACGTGCGCAGGAAGGCGTCGGTGGCCGGGCTGATGCGGACGATCGTCCCCGGTGAGAGCGGGATCGTCTGAACGAGCGCCGCGGCGAGGATGACGACGAGACCCGCAACGACCGACCACTCAATCGGCCGCCGATATCGTGCGCCCGGCGCGACGAGGCCGAGGGCGCCAATTCCCGCGCACGCCCAGAACAGCGGTGTATAGCACCAGTCGTAGACCGCGCCAAAGGCGAACGCTCCCCAAGCCAAGGCGGCCAGGAGGAGGACGGAGAAGAAGGGTGGCACGGGGAGATTCTAGTCGAAGACTCTCGTCAGTCGCGCTGTCCGAGCCTGTGGTGAGAGGCGTAGAGGGCGAGTTCCAGGCGGTTCGAGACGCCGAGCTTGTCGAAGACGTGGGACAGATGGTTCTTGACGGTCTGCGGGCTGAGGTTGAACTGCTGGCCGATGTCCTTGTTCGTCGCGCCCTCGACCACGGCGGCCACGATCTGCAGTTCGCGCGCCGTCAGCGTGGCGGCCGGGCGTGGTGGGGTCGGCTCGGTGGTCTCGCGGAGCGATTCCAAGATCCGCCCGAACTCCTGGTGACCCACCCAATATTCGCCCGCGATGACGCTCCGAATACACTTGTAGAGCACCTCGATCGCCGCGTGCTTCAGCAGGACGCCTCGCGCCCCGAGCTGCACAGCGCGCACGATCTCGGCGCTGTCGATCTCCGCCGTCAGGATGACGATGCGCGCGTCGAGCGCATGGTCGGCGAGATCGCGCAGCACGTCGATACCGCTCGCGCGGGGCATGGCGAGATCGAGCAACAGGATGTCTGGCCGGAGCTCGACCGTCACGCGCACCGCCTCCACGCCGTCGCCACACATCCCCACGACCTCGAACCCCGGCTCCGACTCGAGCAGGCGCTGCAGCCCCTCGCGAAAGATGGCGTGGTCGTCCGCAATGACGATGCGGATGGGGGGGGTGGAATTGGACATGGGGAGTTTCAGAATAGCACGCAGGCGGGAGATCTGCGGACAGGGGATGCCGCTGCCGGTTCGCGGTCGCAGTCGTCAGCGCTGTTTTCGGAAACGGACAACGTTGCCGGCATCCTCGACGGGCTCCGTCTTCGGCCGGGCGGGCTTTTCGACAGCGGGCTTCGGGGGCGGCGCGAGTTGCGCGGCGGTGATGTTCTCCAGGAGGCGGTGGTGCCTGGTGTGGAGCACCAGCTCGAGGCGGCTGTCCACGCCCAGCTTGTCGAACACGCGCGAAAGGTGGTTCTTGATCGTCTGCCGGCTCAGGCCGAGCTGGTCCCCAATCTGTTTGTTGGTCGCGCCCTCGACGACGGCGGCGACAATCTGCAGTTCTCGGAGCGTCAGTCCGGCGGCAGTCCCCGGCAGCGGCTCTGGCCGCGGGCCGTCGCGCAGCGTCTCCACGATCTGCGCGAATTGGTCCGGGGCCACCCAGAACTCGCCCGCCATCACCGCGCGGATGCAGGCATAGAGCTGATCGATCGCCGCGTTCTTGATCAGCACGCCGCGCGCACCGAGTTGCATGACGCGCACCACGTCCTCGCGTTCGACGTCGGCGGTGAGCACGACCACACGCACATCGAGTTGCCGATCACGCAGTGCCATCAGCGTGTCGACCCCGCTCAACACGGGCATCGACAGGTCGAGCAACAGGAGATCCGGCTTCAACTCCTCGACCAGGCGCAAGGCCTCCGCTCCGTCACCGCACAGGCCGATGACGGCAAATCCAGGGTCGATTTCAAGCAGGCGCTGAAGCCCCTCGCGAAAGATCGCGTGGTCGTCGGCGATCACGATCCTTGTCGGACTGGACGGAACGGACATTATGAGTCGATGATCCTGGTCAGTCGATGATGCTCGTCAGTCGAGATTGCCACTGGCCGGCTGCCGTCTCGTGGTCAGCGGGCCAGCGTGATCTCGAGCCTTGCGCCGCGGCCGAGGCGCGAGTCTATCGTCAGCTGGCCGCCTATCGAGCGCACGCGTTCCTTGATGATCACCGGTCCCCGCCGCTCGCTGGCAAGCTCTTTCAGCGACAACCGCCCCTCGAAGTCGAACCCTGTCCCGTCGTCTTCGACGTCGAGGCACCAGCCGTCTGGCGTCTGCGCGAAGCGCACGACGACGTTCTTTGCGCCACTGTGTTTGCGGACGTTCGCCAGCGACTCCTGCACGATGGCCGCAAGCTGCCGGCACACCCGCGGCGGCAGCGCCACCTCGTTCAGGTCGCAGAGGAACCGCGCGCGGATGCCGGTCCGCACCTGGAACCGCTCCACCGTATCCGCCACGTGCTCGACGAAGTTCGTCGGGTCCACGTCATCGAGCTTCAACATCTGCATCAGATCGCGGACGTTCAAGACTTCCTGCGCGAGCGCGCCCTGCAGCACGCCCAGCCGCTCGTGCACGTCCGGCGAGAGGCCCGCTCCGGGTTGACGCCGCAACACCTCGAGCTCCATCTCCACCCCGATGAGCGACTGGATCACGCCGTCGTGCAACGCGCGAGAGATGGTCGTTCGCTCGACCGCGCCGCTGCGCGACTCGAGCCGGCGCTGCAGGTAGAGGTTGAAGACCGCCGGAGCGACCTGACGCACGACGACTTGCAGGAATCGCAGGTGATTCCGACGGCTGCCCC
Organism: Vicinamibacterales bacterium; assembly: GCA_036504215.1. Taxonomy (NCBI): domain Bacteria; kingdom Pseudomonadati; phylum Acidobacteriota; class Vicinamibacteria; order Vicinamibacterales; species Vicinamibacterales bacterium. Next base: position 16,584 of record DASXVO010000069.1, read on the forward strand.
CCATCTCGGAATCGAAGATGATGAGCCGTCCTCTCCATCCATCGCCTCGGACGTGCGGCAGGGCGTACACGGTGGTCCAGTCGGGCGGCACGTCACACAGCGCCGCGACGGTGCAGCCGCGGCTGGTCGCGCATGGCCGGCGGATGCGCGTTCCGTTGACGTCGAGAGCGAGCGGGTTGAGGGCGTGAACGCCGCACTCGTGACGAGTCCGCAGGCTCCTCCGAAGGAACAGCGCGTCGACCTCGGGAGGCACGTCGAGCGAGTACTGCGAGGCGGCGCCGCTCGCTTCGCGCGTCAAGCGAATCTGCGCTTCCTGCCCGGGCTGCTGCTGCACGTGCCACAAGTACACGCGGCCGGTCCCGTCTTCTTCGAGCGCGAGAACGCCGCGCGGCGCGGCCAACGTCGTCAGCAGGTCCGAGAGCACGGCCCTGACGCTGGCCACCAGCCCCTTCTCGCCGGTGACGCGGCTCATGATGCGCGCGACGGCAACCGATCGCAGGCGCTGCCGCTGCTCTTCCCCCGCGAGGAATCCTATCAGCAGTGCGCCGACGCCGATATAGACCCCGCGGATCAGCGACTCGTGCACGAGCGGATGCGGTCCGACGCCCCACCAAAGGTGCAGTCCCCATGCCGCGAGTGCGGTCACCAGGGCGAACGCGCCGGTGAGAATCGTGGCTGGGAACCCCCAGCGATAGCCGGCCGACAGCAGGGTATAGAGGAAGAGCGACACGAACGGGCTGTTCGCACCGCCCGTTGTCGCTGTGACGACGACGATCAACGCAAGATCGACGAGATGAAGGGCGAGGCCGCCACGGACGATGGCGAATGGGGCCAGGTGCGCGGTGACCAGCACCGCGACGCTGAAGACCACGAATGCGGACAGTACGAGCGTCGGCAACTCGCCGAATTGGCCGAGTCCACCCGGGTGCAGTTCGACGGCAATCAAGCCGACCACTACGAAGGTCAGGCGTGCGGCGGCCAGGATCTTCGCGACGAATATCGCGTGTTGCGGGTCGATCTGGTAGACGCCGTCCGCACGGCGGCCGACGAGCCATCGCGGCGCGCGGAGGAACCGGAAGTGCGGGGACATCCTCCTACTGCCTGGCTGGCGAGAAGCGGCCCGTCCCTGCCGGGTCCACCTCCACGCGCACGCTGCCGTCGGCCAGGTAGGTCAGGCGACGGTCTGGGGTGCCACGGCGCGTGCTGTCGAACGCGACGGTCGCGAGCGCGCCGCTGGCGTAGGTCTCCCACTTGTCGATCTTGCCGTCGCCCGCGCTCGATTCCTCGGCTCGCATCAGCACGCCGGCCTGGTAGTACTCGGTACGGGTGATCTTCCCGTCACGGCTGCCAGAAATCTCCATCTTCGCCAGTTTGCCGTCCGCTCCGGCGTACGCCCACGCATCCGGCTTCCCGTCGTCCGGGCGCGAGATGCCGACCTTCTCGAGCTGCGAGTTCAGACCGTAGTACTCCCACCGGTCCACCTTGCCGTCACCGTTCCGATCGATTTCGATGCGGACGATGCGCGAACCGTCCATGTAGCTCCAGGTATCGATCTTCCCGGTCTTCTTCGAGTCGAACGTCAGCATCGTCAGCTTGCCGGTCTGCTTGTCGTAGACCGCCTTCACCTGTCCCGCGGCCGGCTGGTCGGTCTTCCTGGTGCACGCGGCGGCGCCCACGGTGAGAATCAACGCGGCGACGAGGAGCATGGAGAATCGATGCATGCTGGACCTCAGCGGTGGTGGCAATTCCGTTGGTGACGGTCGGCGGCCTGCGGCAAGTGGTCGCGACTTCAGGACGCCGGTTGCAGGTATTGTCCACGCGGGGGGGGCGGTGTCAAGGGCTTCGGGAGAGGCGCGTCGTCCTACTGAGGCTTCAGCGCCTTCGATCTGATGCCCAAGTTTCGCATCTTCCGATAGAGGTTCGGCCGCTGAACGCCCAGCGCCTCTGCGGCATCCGCAATTCGGCCGCGGTGAGATTCGATGGCGGTGCTGATGTAGTCCCGCTCGAAGTGGCGGGTCGCCTCGCGAAGCGTGCCGACGGTCTGGAAGTTCTCGACGGCGCCATCGAGGTGGACAGCGTTCAGGACGTCCTCGACGGAAATCGTTTGTGTGGGCACGCGCTCCGCCAGCATTTGGGCGAGTGCCAGAAGTTCTGCCACGTTGCCGTGCCATGGCAACGCGGTCAGTAGCGCCACGGCCTCGGGATCGAAGACCTTCGGGCCAGTCTCCTGGCGGCGGCACTCGTCGTTGAGAAACGAGGCGGCGAGTTCCGGGATGTCTTCCCGGCGCTTCCGGAGGGGGGGGACCTCGATGCGGATGCCGGCCAACCGCTGCCACAGGTCGGCGCGAATCACCGCATCTCCGGCAGACGCGGACACCCACGCCGCGGCGGACGCCATCGGGCGAAGGCCGATGCGGTGGTCGTCGAACAGGCGCGCCAGGCGCCACTGGGACTGCGCGGGAAGGGTCTCGATCTGCGCGAAGAACAACGTGCCGCTCTGGCAGGCGGCCGGACGTTCGTCGATCAGGGCCACGAGGCGGTCGACACAACCGGCAGTGCAGTCCAGACGCTGGAAAGGAGCCGACAGGCCGGCCCAACGCCGATGGACTTCGCGAGCCAGGAGTTGACGCCCGGTGCCGCGCTCGCCACAGATGAGCACACCTCCAGGTTGCGCAGCCGCCACCTCGACGCTCTCGAGAACGGCACGCATGGACGATGAGTGGGCGACAATTCGGCGAAGGTGGGTGGAATTCGGCGGAGCCGGTTCAACCATGCGCCGGAGTGTAGGAAAAGATACACTCCCCGTCGAGCGCCAAGTTGCGCCAAACCGCGCCATCGGTGGCCAGGTCGTGTCGTGTCGCTAGATTGCGTGCACCTGTGGCGGGTGGTGTTGAGAACCGCGACAGCCGGTCACACCCCAAAGAAGTCCCTGATCTGTTTCCGCAACTCGGGCAGCGAGTCGGTGTGGTTGACGAGCTGTCGGAGGTGGGAGCCGTTGTCGAGGCCGCGGGTGAACCAGGCGGATAGCGCGCGGACCTTGTTGATCACCCACCGGTCGTGACCCCGGTCAGGCCCGCCCGCCCCCTGGACGCCGATCGACACAGAGTGCCCAGATATCGCGGAGGCGCCTTCCGTCATCGAATGGCCCTCTGTGGCTTGCGGTCGTTGCGTGGATCTCCTCGACCCGGCCGCCTCGTGGCGGAAGTCGGCGGGTTCGTTGACACGTTCGGTCAGGAGCAGGTCGATGTACTCGAGCAGGAAGCGGCCGCGCTCGGCCAGGGAGGTTTCCGGGACAGCGCGGCCCGCGGCGAGCGCCGCGGCCTGGGCGAAGATCCACGGGTTGCGTAGCACCCCGCGGCCGACGAGGATGCCGGCGACTCCGGACTCCTCGAGGCGACGGAGCAAATCGTGCGGCTCGGTGCAGTCGCCGTTGCCGAAGACGGGAATGGAGACGGCCCTGGCAACTCGCGCGATCAGGTCCCAGTCTGCACGGCCGCCGTAGGACTGCGCGGCGGTCCGCCCGTGCACCGAAATCGCGGCGGCGCCGGCCTTCTCCACGAGTCTGGCCAACTCCGGCGCGTTCACCTCGCGGTCGTTCCAGCCGGCCCGCATCTTCACGGTGACCGGTATCGACACGGCACGCGTCATCGCCTGGACGATCGCGGCCGCACGGTCCGGTTCGCGCATCAGGCGGCAGCCGGCGTTCCCCTTGGCCACCTTCGGCACGGGGCAGCCCATGTTGACATCCACCGCGTCGGCGCCAATCCCTTCGAGGATCAGGGCGGCGCGCGCCATCTTCTCCGGATCGCCGCCGAAGAGCTGAACGGCGACCGGCCGCTCCTCTTCGGTGAACTCCACGTATTGCAGGGTGCGGTCGAGGCCGCGCACCAATCCTTCCGAACTGACCATCTCCGTCACAACCAGACCGCACCCGCCCTGACGCTTCACCAAGCGGCGAAAGGCCGTATCGGTCATCCCGGCCATGGGGGCAAGGGCGAAGGGAGTGGACAGAGGAAGAAGGGACATGGCGGTCGGTGATACTCGTCAGTCGGTGATGCTCGTCAGTCGGTGATGCCGACTGACCAGCCTGTCCGCCTACATCTTCCTGATGTCGGCAGCATCAACCGTCACCACCACGGCCCGGCTGATCAGGTACACAGACAGAACGAGCCGGGCGCGCGGACCTTTCTTCACGAGGTGCCCTTTCACCCCCGTCAGCGGCCCGTGCACGACTTCGACGGGATCGCCTTCCTGGATGAACGGGCACGGATCGTACTGCAGGCCGCTCGTCACCAGGCGGCGGATGCTGCTCACTTCCGAGTCGGGAATTGGCGCCAGCTTGCCGTCGAACGAGACAATCGTGGCGACGCCGGTGCACGTGAGGATCTTCAGCGCGTCGTGCGACTCGAAGCGCGCGAAGCAATACCCGGGAAACAGCGGCCAGTCGATCTGCTTGCTGCGATCCTTCCAGCGGCTCCAGCGCATGACGGTCGGCAGGAAGACCTCGATGTCCTTGCTCGCCAGTTGGTCGTGCACCGCCTTCTCGGCGCGCGACCGCGTCCACACGGCGTACCAGGGTTCGGCCGACGTGCTCGGACTGTCTGGCCCCGAGCGCTCGGTCGGAACGCTCGGCTTCTGCTGCGCCGGTTCGTAGGCTCCTGGCATCACCCTCAGCCTTTCGCCGGAACCGTCAACTCCTCGCCCACCCTCTTGTCGTACAGCTTCTTCAGGTCGGCGTTCTTCCAGTCGATGATCGCCTGGGCGCGCAGCTTCTGCAGGAACTTCTGGAACTCGGCCGCGCGTTTGGTGTTCGCCACCTTGTCCGCAATCTGGTCGCGCGCCTGGTCGAACGCAAGCACGGCGGCCGCATTCAGCGTCTCGATCTTGAAGATCTGATAGCCGCCCGCGGTGCGCAGCACGGGCGTGACGTCGCCCTGCTTCATGGTATCGAACACCTTGCGCAGTTCCGGCGCCAGGTCGTCCTTGCTGATCGGCCCGATGAGACCCCCGTTGGCCTTCGAGGCAGCGTCGGATGCCTCTCCGACCACCTTCTCGAAATTCTCGCCGCCGGCGACGCGTCCCCTGATTGTCTCGGCCTTCGTCTTCGCCGCCTCGTCCTCCGCGACGTTCATCCCCTTTGCGCTCTTCGGCACGGACACCAGGATTTCGCGCAGCATCATCGTCGCGGGCGACGTGAAGTCCGACTTGTGGCCGTCGAAGTACTTGTGGGCCTCTTCCTCGCTGACGGAAATGCGACCGAGCACCTCGGCCTGCTGCACCTGGGTGATGACCGCCGACTTCTCGATGGACCGCCGCAGGTCGGCCAGCGTCAGATTCTCGGCCTTGAGGGCTCCCTCGAACTGCTCCTCGGTCTCGATCTTGTTCTCTTTCTTGATGTTGTCCACGATCTGCTTGAAGCGATCGTCGGTGAGCTTGTAGCCGAGGTCCTTGCCGCGCTGCAGCAGCAACATCTCGTCGATCGTCTCGACGATGATCTGCGGCGTCATCTCGGCGATGGCCTTCTTCAAATCGGCGTCGGACATGTTGGCCTGATTGCCACGCTGCCGCAGCGCCGCCACCTGCCGGGTCTCGAGGTCGGACTTGGTGATGATGTCGCCGTTCACCTTGACGAGCACCTGCTCGATGATCTCGGCGCGGACGGTCACGAGGCCGACTGTCGCGAGTGCCACGACGAACACGAGCGGGCGAACGAGGCGAGTTGTACTGAACATGCTCTGCTTTCTGCTCATTGTCACGTTGCCGCCGACGCCAGCTAAACTATTGAAGAGGGTTATTTTACTTCGATCCGACCAATTCACTCAACACGCCGGCGACGCGGGTCAGGACGCCGTCGGGGCCCCGGGGGTCTTCCTTGGTCGGCCGCAGGATCGCTTCCTTGCTGAACCCGGGGCGCACCTCATCCTCCGTCGCTCGCGCGGTCCACCAGGAGGTGCCCTGCGGTCGCCGGGCTCGCCGTAGGTCGCCGGAGCCGACCGGCGAACGCGTGAAGCTCGCCGCTCCTCTTCCGGCGCGATCGGCGGGCTTCAGGGCCCGCCCGGCATCGCGCACCTTCGCCTTCCAGTTCAGGTCGAGCTTCAGGCTCGCCGGGGGGGCCAGGGTGACCTCCGGGTGCTCGCGCACGAGGCGGATCACGAGGTTCGGGTCTGGTCCGCCCTGACCCTTGAATGTAAAGACGACGGAGGAGCCCTGGCGGTCGATCTTCTCGACGCCAATTCGGTCGGCCATGATGCGAATCCGGCCGTAGTCCACCAGATTCAGCACCTCCGCCGGCATCGGGCCATACCGATCCTGGATTTCCTCGATGATGCCCTCGAGCTCGCGGTCGGTGCGGGATCCCGCCACTCGGCGGTAGAGCGCAAGGCGTTGCGACTGCTCGGGCACGTAGGCCTCGCCAATCCTTAGGTCGATGTTCAGGTTCACGGTCGCGCGCGTCTCGTCCTCGACCTCCTCACCCTTCAATTCGCGAACGGTCTGCTCGAGCAGCTTCATGTACATCTCGAAGCCAATCGCCTCGATGTGGCCGCTCTGCTCGCCGCCGAGCAGGTTGCCGGCGCCGCGGATCTCGAGGTCGAGCGCGGCCACACGGAAACCGCTGCCGAGGTCGCTGAACTCGCGGATTGCCGCGAGCCGCTTGCGGGCGATCGGCGACAGCGTGTTGCCGGGCGGGATGAGGAGGTAGGCGTACGCGGGCCGATCCGATCGGCCAACGCGGCCGCGAAGCTGATAGAGCTGTGACAATCCGTAGCGGTCGGCTCGATTGATCAGGATGGTGTTGACGTTCGGGATGTCGAGGCCGTTCTCGACGATGGTCGTCGCCAGCAGGATGTCGTACTTGCGCGCCACGAAGTCGACCATCGCGCGCTCCAGCGCGTCCTCGCTCATCTGGCCGTGGCCGATCACGATCTTCGCCTCAGGCACGAGGCGCTGCACGAGGTCGCCAATCGCGTAGATCGACTCCACCCGATTGTGGACGAAGTAGATCTGTCCGCCGCGCGCCAACTCGTTGCGGACGACGCGCGCGATGAGCTGCTGGTCGAAGCGCACGACATTGGTCTGGATGGCGAGGCGATCTTTCGGCGGCGTCTCGATGATGGACATGTCGCGGATGCCCACGAGCGACATGTTCAGCGTCCGCGGAATCGGCGTCGCGGTCATCGTCAACACGTCCACCTTGCGGCGCATCTGCTTGATGCGCTCCTTGTGCGCCACGCCGAACCGCTGCTCCTCGTCCACGACGAGCAGGCCGAGATCCTTGAACAGCACGTCCTTCGACAGCAGACGATGCGTGCCGACGATCGCTTCGATCTTGCCTTCAGCGAGATCGGTGAGCGTCTGCTTGATCTCGCCTTTCGTGCGGAAGCGGCTGACCATGTCGATGCGCACCGGAAATCCCGCGAACCGTTCGCGCAGGGTCTTGAGGTGCTGGAACGCGAGCACGGTTGTCGGCGCGAGGAACGCCACCTGCTTGCCATCCATCACGGCCTTGAACGCGGCGCGCATCGCCACCTCGGTCTTGCCGTAGCCGACGTCGCCGCACAGCAGACGGTCCATCGGCGTGGATGACTCCATGTCGGACTTGATGTCGGAGATGGCGGCCTTCTGATCCACGGTCAGGTCGTACGGGAACGTGCCCTCGAATTCCTCTTGCCAGTGTGTGTCTGGCGAGAACGAGTGGCCGGGCACGGCCTTGCGCTGGGCGTAGAGCTTGAGCAACTCCTCCGCCATGTCGCGCATCGCTTTCTTGACGCGCGTCTTCGCCCGCTCCCACGTCGTCCCGCCCATGCGGTCGAGCGACGGCCGGCTGGCGCCGGTGTACTTCTGCAGCAGGTCGAGGCGCTCGACCGGGACGAACAGCTTGTCGTCGCCCGCATAGCGCAGCTCGAGGAATTCCTGCGTGGACTCGCTGTACGGGTCCGTGGAGATCTGGCGGAGGCCCACGAATCGGCCGATGCCGTGATCGACGTGGACGACGAAGTCGCCGACCTTGAGGTCGCGGAAGTCGGAAAGGAATGCGCGCGAGGCGGAGCGGCGACGATCGGCGGCGCGCCGCTCTTCCTCGAACACGTCCGACTCCGCGAAGATCTGCAGGCCGGCGTCGGGCAGGCGGAATCCGCGCGAGAGCGTGCCGACTGCGACGAGGACGGCGGCGGCGTGCGCCATCTCGCCGCGCGCCTGGACGTTCTCGCGTTGTCGCGGATCGACGAAGACGGGGACGGCGATCAACTCGTAATCGCTGAGGACTTCGACCGTGCGCTCGGCGCGGCCGGGCGTTTCGGCCACGAACAGGACCGTCTCGCCGGACTGGCGCGCGGACTTGATGGCGGCAACCCAGTCGGCGATGCGGCCGCGGAACTCGATGCTGGGCTGGCAGGAGAAAGGTGCCAGGTGCTCGGGGCCAGGTGCCTGGTGCTGGCCTTCGGGCCGGTCTGGCCTGTCCGACGCTGCGTGCTCCGCGTGCTCTGTGTCGATCGCTCGGACGTCAAGTTCGTCCAGGTGCGTAGCCAGATCGAACAGCGCGGTGAGGTCGTCGAGCGGGATGAACAGCGTTTCGGGCGCGGGGATCGGCGGGACGGGTTGTGGACCCGTCCGGTCGATGACGTCCCGATAGCTGCCGGCCAGTTGGTCGATCGACTTCTCGGCTCGCGCCCGGACATCGTCGGTTTCGCAGACGAAGAGCAGTGGCCGCTTCACGAAGTCGAGCAGCGTCGCGGACCGATCGCCGGGTTCGATGTTGGGTGCGGGCTTCGCCGAGGGATCGAACGGCGGCGCGACGACGTCGTCGTCCGAATCGTCGGGGTCGTCGGAGTCGTCATCGTCGGCCGGCCAGGAGGCTTGTCGCGCCGGGTCTTTGTCGTCTTCAACCGGCCTGGAGGCCGGCCCTGCCGGCTGCGCGCGATCCCCGAACACCTCTTTCAATGGGACGATCGTGACGCGCTCGACCTCCCCGGTGGACCGCTGCGTCGCCGGATCGAACTGGCGGATCGATTCGACCGTGTCACCAACGAAGTCGAGACGAACAGGCTGGGCGCTGCCGGCCGGAAAGATGTCGATGACGCCGCCCCGGACGCAGAACTCGCCGTGCGAGTCCACCGGATCCTGGCGCGTGAAGCCGGCGTCCACGAGCAACTCGGCGAGCGCGTAGGGGTCGATGTCGTTGCTGGACTTCAGCTCGAGCGATGCCTCGAGCAGGCGCGTCGGCGCGCTGACCCGTGGCAACATCGCGGTGGCCGACGCCACGATGACCCGCGCGGTGCCGGTGGCTGCGGCGTGGAGGGCCCGCGTCCGCGCGGAGAGGACGCCGAGGTGCGGGGAGAGGCCGCGATAGGGATCGACTTCGTGCGACGGAAACGGCAGGACCGCCTGCAGCACGGCCGCGTCCGACAGACCCTCGAGCGCAGCCAGGAAGAAGCGCACGTCCGCGGTCGTCTGTTCGACGTCCGCGTCGGTCGGCACGACGACAACGATCGTCGATCCCGTGGTGCCCGGCCTGGGTGCCGGTGCCTGCCGATTCGCGGCGGCTGCCAGGTAGAGCGCCTGTGCTGCCGGCGACAGACCGGTCACGCGCGTGGGTCCGGGCACACCGAGAGCCACCTTGTTGATCGTCGCCTTGAGCAGCGCCTGGAGGGTAAGAGATGTGGACATTGAAAAGCAGGCCTGACGGCCTGCTCCAACCGATGATGCCTGGCCTCGGTGTCAGGGCCGGATCGCCCATACCGGGGCCGACGATCTTCGGCCAGAGCAGGGCATCAGCCCTGCCCGACTCCTCTGATCTTCTCAATCATACCTGTCGTCGAGAAGCCGGGTGCGAGAGCGATTCGGATGACCTTGCCGCCGCGGGCTTCGACGATGTCGCGGCCGATGATGGCGTCGGGGGCCCAGTCTGCGCCCTTGGCGAGGATGTCGGGCTGGATCGCGCTGATGATCGCGTACGGGTCGTCCTCGTCGAAGATGACGACGGCGTCAACCGCGGCGAGCGCGGCCACGATCTCGGCGCGGTCCTGTTCGTCGTTGATGGGGCGTGTGGGGCCTTTGATGGCCCGGACGGATCGATCCGTGTTCACCCCGACGATCAGCGAGTCGCCGTGCGCGCGCGCCCCGGCGAGATAGCGGACGTGGCCGGGGTGCAGCAGGTCGAAGCAGCCGTTGGTGAAGACGACCTTCTTGCCACCGGCGCGCATCCTGTCAGCCCAGGCGACGGCGTGTTCGCGAGAGAGGACCATGGGGTTTCTTCTGTGGACGGGCGGGGAAGCCTTGTTGCGCCCCTACGTCGTCTGATGCGTCGGGTCGTCCGACACCGGTTCGGTCGGGTCGTCGCGCCGGACGCCGTGGCGAATCTGAATGTCCTTCGAGAACTCCCACGTGTGCGGCGGGCGGTAGATGCCGACGTCCTTCGTACGCGACTTCACTCGGAAGCTGTACAGCAGGCGATGATAGTCGTACGGATTGCCGTCCAGGTGGTGCACGGCGAGATCGATCTTGTACGTGCCCTCGACCAGGTCGAGGCGTTCGATGCGAAAGACGACTTCCTGTACGCCGACGACCTCGCGAATCTGCAACTCTTCCATGTTGGTGTTCGTGCCGTAGCAGCAGACGCCTTCCGTGTTGAACAGCCCGAAGCCGAACACGACGCCGGTGACCGGCTTGAGCGCGCGCACGTTCAGGCGGATCGCCATGGCGTCGCCGGCCTGGAACACCTGCTTGGGCGCGCCGTCGGCGCCGAGGATCGTGACGTTCGAGATTTCCACCTCGCGCGATCCCCACCTCCCTTCGCTCGCCTTGAACATGTCGGCCGGCGCTTCGCCGGCTGCTGTCGGATTCTCCGGCTGGGGCCCCTCGCCCGACTGCCCGCCGCTCGTCGCCGCGGCTGCCAGGGCGGCATCGCGGGCACGCGCGTCGCTCGCGGCCAGCTGTTTCTCCTCGCTCTTCGCGACGTCCGCGTAGTAGGCCGAGACCACGCGCCGGGGGTCGCCTTCCCCCCGCATGCTCCCGCTGTCCAGCCACAGCACGTCGTCGCAGAACCGCTCGACCAGACCGAGCGAGTGCGTCACGAGCAGGATGGTCTTGCCTCGCCGGCGGAACTCCGCGAACTTGTCGAGGCACTTGTGGGTGAACGCTTCGTCGCCGACGGCCAGCACCTCGTCGATCAGCAGCACGTCGGGGTCGACGTTGATGGCGACGGCGAACCCGAGGCGCATGTACATGCCAGACGAGTACGTCTTCACCGGGGCGTCGATGAAATCCGTCAGTTCGGCGAAGTCGACGATCTCGTCGAAGCGGCGCGCCACCTCGCGCTTGGTGAGGCCGAGCATGATGCCGTTGATGAAGACATTCTCGCGGCCGGAGATCTCCGGGTGGAAACCGGCGCCCAACTCGATCAGCGCGGAGATGCGGCCCTCGACGGACACGCGGCCCTCGGTCGGCTTGGTGATGCCGGCCACCAGCTTGAGCATCGTGCTCTTGCCAGACCCGTTTCGGCCGATGATGCCGTAGGTCGTGCCCTTGCGCACCTTGAACGAGACGTCCTTGACGGCTGCGAACGTCTCGTTGGGGTGCAAGTCGCGCAGGACCGTGCCCTTGAGCAGCGCGCTCTTGAGCGTGGCGAACTGGCGGCGATTCGAGAACCGCCGGTAGACCTTCGTGACACCCGTCGCTTCAATCGAATACATGGCTGGCGATCACACTTCTTCGGCGAACGAATCCCGCAGGCGGTCGAACAGGAAGTAGCCTGCGAAGAACAGCGCGATCGACGCGGCCAGGAGGATGAGCAAGCCCTTCCAGTGGCCGAACGAGCCCGGCGGCGTCGAGGGGTAGAACAGGATCTCCTGGTACGAGATCGCCAGGTGCGTGAACGGGTTCAGGTTCAGCAGTGTTCGCTGCAACGATCCCTTCTCGACCTGCGTCATCGGATAGATGATCGGCGTCGCAAAGAACCAGAACGTCACGAGGTTCGACAGGATGTCCTTGATGTCGCGGAAGTGCACCGTCAGCGCCGACACGATCAGCGCAATGCCCGTCGTCAGGATCAGCTGCGTCAGCAGCACCACCGGGAACCACAGCACCTCCGGGAACTCGATCGGCCGCCGGTAATAAATGAGGAAGATGATCAGGATCGGCAGGCCGAACAGGAAGTGCACGAGGTTCGAAAGCACGGTGACGATTGGCAGCACTTCGGCCGGGAACAGGACCTTCTTGATCAGGTTGCCGCCGGCGATCAGCACGTTGGCCGACTCGAGCACGGACGAAGAGAACCAGGTCCACGGCAGGATGCCGCAGAAGAGGAAGAGGGCGTACGGCTGCGTCTCGGGCGCGCGGTTCGGCAGGACCACTGCGAAGACGAACGAATACACGAGCAGGAGCAGCAGCGGGTTGATGAACGACCAGAAGAAGCCGAGCACCGACCCGCGATACCGGGCCTTCAGATCCCGAGCGACGAGGCTCTGGATCAGTCCGCGGTAACGGACGAGCTGCGAGAGGTTGTGGAACATGGAGTCACAGTCTCACGATCACCGCCGTGATATTGTCCGGCCCGCCGGCGAGGTTCGCGGCATGCACGAGTGCATCGCACACGCAGCCGCCACCGGTCCCCTCGTCCGCCGTGTCCTGCTCGACGATCCCCTCCATCTGGGCGTCGGTGAGGACGCCGCACAGTCCGTCGGTGCAGAGGAGGAGGCGGTCGCCTTCGGACGCGGGTACCCAGCCGAACTCGGCCTCCGGTTCCGCACCGCCCGCCAGCGCGCGCGTCAGCAGGTTGCGCCGCGGGTGCGCCCGCGCTTCCTGCGGCGTGAAGGCGCCGGCGCGCATCTGCTCTTCGACCCACGAGTGATCGTTGGTCAGGCGGTCGAGGCGTCCGCCGCGGAACCGATAGATCCGGCTGTCGCCGACATGGCAGATCGTGACGCCGCGTACCGGCGATTTCGGTCCGTTCGCGTCGCCGGGCACGAGGACCGTCGCAATCGTCGTGGCCATTCCCTGCCGTCCGCGCGCGGATTCGATCTCGATGCGGATGCGCGCGTTCGCGAGGTGCAGCGCCCAGTTGAGGCGATTGCCGTCCACGCCGAGGCCCGGCTGGTATTCGAACGGCCACGTCGTGTCCTCGTCCCAGCCCTTCGTGTCGGCCACCGCCGATTCGATCGCATCCACGGCGGCACGCGACGCAATCTCGCCGGCCTCATAGCCACCGACACCATCGGCGACCACGAACAGGCCGAGGTCGACCCGCGCGCAGTAACTGTCTTCGTTGGTCTCCCGGCGCATACCGGTGTGGGAGGAGGCGCAACAGGACAGGGACATTCTGGACTCTGGGCGTCACTTCTAGCCGCGGGTCCGGGCTCGCGAGGCAACCTGCAGCCGCGTGAGGGCCTTCATCATCGAGATGCGGGCGCGCTCGAGATCGAAGTCTGACACGCGGCTGGCGAGCGCCTGCTCGGCGCGCTGGCGCTCAGCCTGGGCACGGTCCACGTCGATCTCCTCGGCCCGCTCGGCAATCTGCGCCAGGACCGTGACGCGGTCCGGCAGCACCTCGCAGTAGCCGAACGCCACCGACATGTAGAACTTCTCGCCGCCCTTGCGGTACCACATCTGGCCGACCTGGAGTTCCGCCAGCATCGGCGTGTGCCCCGGCAGGACGCCGAAGTATCCCTCGACGCCCGGCACCTGCACCTCGTCCACCTTGTCGTGGACGATCGCGCGCTCGGGCGTCACGAGTTCGAGGGCGAGGTATTGCGGCAGTGGCATATCGTCGTCTATTTCTTCATCTGGGCGGCGCGCTCGACGGCCTCTTCGATCGTGCCGACCATGTAGAAGGCCTGCTCGGGCAGCCCGTCGTGCTTGCCGTCGAGAATCTCCTTGAAGCCGCGGATCGTGTCGGCCACCTGCACGTACTTGCCGGGCGTGCCGGTGAACTGCTCGGCGACGAAGAAGGGCTGCGACAGGAAGCGCTCGATCTTCCGGGCGCGTGCCACCGACAGCTTGTCGTCTTCCGAGAGCTCGTCGATGCCGAGGATCGCGATGATGTCCTGCAGGTCCTTGTAGCGCTGCAGCACGAGCTTCACTCCGCGCGCGACGGCGTAGTGCTCCTCGCCGACAATGTGCGGATCGAGGATGCGCGAACTGGAGGCCAGCGGGTCGACGGCCGGGTAGATGCCACGGTCGACGATCGCTCGCGACAGGTTCGTTGTCGCGTCGAGATGTGCGAAAGTGGTCGCGGGCGCCGGGTCAGTGTAGTCGTCGGCCGGCACGTAGATCGCCTGGACCGACGTGATCGACCCCTTGTTCGTCGACGTGATCCGTTCCTGCAGTTCGCCCATCTCCGTCAGCAGGGTCGGCTGGTAGCCGACGGCCGACGGCATGCGGCCGAGCAGCGCCGACACTTCCGAGCCCGCCTGCGTGAAGCGGAAGATGTTGTCGATGAAGACGAGCACGTCCGCCTTCTCGCGATCGCGGAAGTACTCGGCCACCGTCAGTCCCGCGAGGCCCACGCGCAGGCGCGCTCCGGGCGGCTCGTTCATCTGCCCGTAGATCAGCGCCGTGCTCTTGATGACGCCCGACTCCTGCATCTCGATGTACAGGTCGTTCCCTTCGCGCGTCCGCTCGCCCACGCCGCAGAAGACCGACTTGCCACCGTGCCCCTTCGCCACGTTGTTGATCAGCTCCATGATCACGACCGTCTTGCCCACGCCGGCGCCGCCGAACAGGCCGATCTTGCCGCCCTTCACGAACGGCGCGATGAGGTCGATGACCTTGATGCCGGTCTCGAACACTTCCGTCTTCGGCTCGAGGTCCACGAAGTCCGGGCGCTTGCGGTGGATCGGCCAGCGCTCCACGTCCGCGCTGATCGGCGCGCCGTTGTCCACCGGCTCGCCCAGCACGTTCAGGATGCG